>DATBHW010000033.1 GCA_036557285.1 Ktedonobacterales bacterium | reverse complement strand
GCTCGCCCTGGCGCAGCGTTGGCCGCCGAGACGGCGGCGCTACAGGTGGCCCCCGCTTTTTGGTAGAACCGATATACGCGGCCAGGATAGGCAATGTTTGGTCGCTGATGTACAATGCTGGAAAAAGGGGGTAGCAGGTATGCCCTGGATTCGTACCATTCCTGAAGATGAGGCTGATGGCGTCTTGCGCCGCGAATATGATGCGGCGTTGAAGCGCGCCGGGAAGATTTTTCACGTGGTCAGTATTCAGAGTCTGCGCCCGCGTGTGCTGCGCGCTTCCATTGGTCTGTATCAGGCGCTGATGATCGAGGAGGGGGCTTTGCCCCGCTGGGTGCGCGAACTGCTGGCGGTGGTGGTATCGCGGGCAAATCAATGCCATTACTGAATCCGCGCGCACGGGGAGGATCTCCGTCAGGCGTTAGCGGCGGCGGGACAGGATGCAGGGTTGGCGCAGGTGGCAATGGCAGATTATCGCCAGGCGAAGTTGGAGCCACGTCTGCGGCTCTTGCTCGATTTCGCTGTGCAGGTGACGTTAGGGGTGCATACGGTGGATGAGGCAAGAATTGCTGAACTGCGCGAGGCTGGATGGGAGGATGCAGCCATTCTGGAAGCTGTCGAGATTATCGGCTTTTTTAATTACTACAATCGCATGGCGGACGCGCTGGGGGTGGAACCTGAGCCTGAATGGAGCTAGCCCTCAAAGCGTCTACTTAAATATAGGAGCAGCCTGTGAGGAACAACCTGTGATTCTTTCTGATCGAGACCTGGCGCTGCGGCTGGCGCGCGGCGAGATCAAGATTCTGCCCGCGCCGGACCCGGAAGTGCAAATCCAACCCGCTTCGATTGATTTGCGGCTGGGCTATGATTTTCAGACCTTCAACCATACCCACCAGGCTTTGATTGACCCGGCGGACCCGGAGAGCTTTGGGCAGTTGACTAATACAGTGCGCTTGCGGGAAGATGATCGCTTCATCGTCCATCCGGGGGAGTTTGTGCTGGCAACGACGCTGGAGCGTGTGGAGATACCCGATGATCTGGTGGCCCGGCTGGAGGGCCGCAGCAGCATCGGGCGGCTGGGCATCGTGATTCATAGTACGGCTGGCTATATTGATCCCGGCTTCAAGGGGACGATTACGCTGGAGATTAGCAACCTTGGCCGCATCGCGGTGGCGCTCTATCCGGGGATGCGTATCTGCCAGATTGCCTTTGAGGAGATGAGTTCGCCGGTCAGCGAGAGCTACGCTATCAAGCGCACCGCGAAATATCAGGGGCAGCAGACCACTACCGTCAGCCGCTTGTTTGAGGATGATGAGTTACGGAAACGGCGCTCCCAACCGTAGAGCGTGTGACGCTTGTAGCGCCGCTACCCTGGCGGCGCTACAAGCGTCACACGCTCTACGAAAGCATCTGGAGCTTGCCGGAGGCGCAGAGGATGCTCAGCGGGGCGAAGACAAAGGCTTCGCCGCGATCATTGAGCTTGAGCCGCCCAAACAGAGCCAGGATTGATTCATAGGTCGCTATCCCTAGCACCGCGCTGGCCGCGCCCTCGACGGGCAGGGCAACCCCTTCGGCATCTACCAGCAGCAGGCGCGGCCCGGCCTTCCCCTGAGCAGCCGTCGGGTCAATGGCCTGGAGAGCATGCGGCGCAAAGAGCGCCAGCAGTTCGCGCGGGGCCAGCGGGTCGGCGATCTGCGCTGCCAGGCGTCGGCGCAAGACAGCAGCGGTGGTGACGGCATGCCGGGCGGCGTCTGATAGAGCGTCGGCGGTGATGGCCTGCTTCTGGCCGATGGCGCTGACCTTGACCCGGCGCGGCGGCTGGCTGCGGCTGCTTGCAATCTGGCAGTTGAGCAGCAGGGAGTTGTAGGGCCGCTTGCGCCCCTTTTCGGCCAGGCGCGCGGGCAAAATCTGGCGCTCCAGCATCACTTCGCCGCTCTCCAGGTCGAGCAGATAGCTGGTATCGGTGACAAAGCCGATCTCATCGTCTTCTTCCTCGAAGGCGATTTCCAGCAGCGCGGCGCTCTGCGCTTTGCTGAGGCGGCTCTCATCGAACTTTGTACCCAGCAGGTCTTCGAGATCAGCGGAAGCGTCGCTCGCCGTCGGATCCGCCTTGAGGGCGCGCCGCGTGGCGGCCAGCGTCAGCCAGGCGTCGGCCAGTAACGCCGCAAAATCGGTCTCACTCACGGTGGACTGTCCGCTGCGCCGATTCGTTCTGGCATCGCTTACCTGGCGCAGACGAATAGCCAGCACCTGCACTCTGCGACCCAGCGCGTTGAGCCGCTGGGAGATCAGCAGTTCAGCCAGCTTGAGCACTGCATCGGCCTGCTCTGAGGTGACGGCCAGCAGGCCGCGCGCGCAAAGTTCGGTGAGCAGGTCTGTTGCCTGAGAGAGACCGCTTTCCAGTTGGGCCATGCGCGCGGCGTCGGCGTTGGCATCGCTTTTGGACTTTGTAGCAGCGTCGGCGGCGCCGTCGGTTTCGCTTGCGGTCTTTTTGGGTGCGCGGGCCGGTTTGGCTTTGACCTCAGTGGGCGGCGCTTCCACGACGGCGAATGTTTCAGGCTTGTTGGCCCAGGCCAGCAGGACAGTGGCGACGTGCTTACAGAGCGGGTTGCGCCGCCAGGCCGGGCAGGAGCATTTGGTGGAGGGTTTGGTTCCGCTCTCCTTGAAGGTGATGTCGATGCGATAGGGCGTGGAGCCGCTGCCCTGGACTTCGGCGTGGATAGCGACTCCTGCGGTCCAGGGGCGCAGCACAGCGCCCTTCTGGAGATATTTGCGGCCTTCGCGCACTTCACTGATGGCGCACCAGCCCTCGACATCCCTGGCAGTGATCCTTGGCGCAGTAGCTGTCGCGGCTTCGCTCATGCTTTCACCCCTTTACCTTGCAGGATGTTTTCCATCATCTGAATGAGTTTATTGGGTGTGCAGGCAAACGTCGGGATGCCCAGATCGCTGACGCGGTGTGCCAGGTCGTGGTCATAGGAGGCGCGTCCCGTGTCGTCGAGCGCCAGCAGACAGAGGCAATGGACTTTGCTTTCCACTAGCGCGCCCAGTTGCGAAAGCAGGGCGCTGCGGTTGCCGCCTTCGTAGAGGTCGGTTATCAGCAGGAAGATGGTTTTTTCAGGCTGCACGACTTGCTGGGCGCAGTAGGTGACGGCTTTGGCAATGTCGGTGCCGCCGCCAAGCTGCGTGCCGAAAAGAATCTCTACCGGGTCACTCAGTTGCTCGGTCATATCAACGATCTGCGTATCGAAGAAGACCAGATTGGTGCGCAGGACCGAGAGCGAAGCGAAGATGGCAGCCATGATGGAGCTATAGACGACTGAGCTTGCCATGCTGCCGCTTTGATCCACGCAAACAATGACCTGCCACTCGCGGAACTTCTTCTCGTTGGCCCAGAAATAGAAGCGATCTGGAATGATGCGCTTCAGTTCGCCATCGTAGTTTTTCAAGTTGCGCGAGATGGTGCGCTTCCAGTCAATGTTACGATAGACCGGCAGCGGGCTATGGGTATTGCGGCTGATCGCGCCAAAGACGGCCTGGCGAATTTCATTTTCCAGCTTCTTTTTGATCTGCTCGGCAATCTCGCGCACCACCTGCCGCGCCGTCTCTTTGGTCTGCTCCGGGATCATGTTCTGGAGTGAGATGATCGTGGCAACCAGATCGACGTTCTTTTCGAGCAGCGGCAACGTCTCCGGCTCAAAGAGCAGTTCATCAAGGCCCTGGCGCTCGATGGCGTCTTTCTGGATCATGGCGACGACATCTTGCGGGAAATAGCGGCGAATGTCGCCCAGCCAGCGCGGAATGTTGACCTTGGAACCCTCCAGTCCGGCGCCGCGCTCCTGGTAGATCATTTCTAGAGCGCCATCCATGCCAAAGGCGTCGGTGTCGGGCATGGAGCTTGCCAGGCCGCTCAGATCTAGTGCTGAGCCAGTGCAAGAACATTCTGGCCCGCCCTTCGCGCCGCACTGGCACTTCTGGGCGCGTTGGCCCAGCACCAGCCGCCAGCGCAAAAGTTGGTGGCGCTGCTCCTCGGTCATTGTTTCTGTAGGAACGCTCATATTATTCCTCCTCGTCCTCGTCCTCTGACTCTTCATCCTGAAGATTCAGGTTAGCGTCGTCCAGGGCGCTGATGCCGATACGTGCGCGATCTCTATCGGCATATTTGCTGGCAGAAGCCCGCATGCGGGTATAGTAGACCAGCACAGCGGCATGGGCGGGCGTACCATAGACGTGGCGCAGGCTGATGCGTATCTCGTTGCGCTGCTGCCCATCAAGCAATGTAATCAGATCATCTTCGCTCGCCCAGCCGCGCTCAAGCCCGGCCAGCACAAGAATGATGCGGTTTGTGGGCGCAAGGTAATAGCCTCTTTTCGGCTCGATGGCCTCGGCGACCTGCTTCTGGGTGAGGCTTATCGCCTGATAGTAGGCTGCAAACGCGCCGCTCACTTCGGGCGCTTTGGGAGCAGCCTTTTTCTTGTTTTTCCCCTTTGCTTCCTTGCCTTTGCCACCCTTTTCTTCTTTCGGCTCTTCTTTCGCTGCCTTAGGGGTAGTAGCGATGGTATAAGCATGTTGCAACGCTTCATAAGCTCCGGCGCGCCAGAGAACTTTCGCCATCAGCCAGGCGCCGTCAGCGCCTGGATTGCCCAGTTCGCTTTCCAGCGCCGGGACGACGGCTCGCCCGCGCTGAATCAGTCCCGCGCTGACCTCTCGCCAGAGATCAAGGATACCTGAGAGTTTGACCAGCGCATCCTGCGCGGCAGGCGCGGCGATCTGGGCGATACAGCGCGCGGCGGTGCGCCGAATGGCGGTATCGAGTTTTTTATCCTGGGCCAGCGCCAGCAGACCTGGCACAGCCGCTTCACCCAGGCGCGTGATGCGTTCGGCGGCGTAGATGCGGTGCAGCGAGTCCTCCCCTTTCAAGAGCGCCAGCGCGCCCGGAAGCGTCTCCGGGTTGGTGTTGGCGGGCAGCGGCGGGATATAGAGTCGGCTCTGCTCGCTCAGCAGCGGGGCATTTGCCAGATCGGCACTGACGCCATCGGCCAGGCGGCTGCGCACGATGCCCAACGCTGTGAAAGCGCGCAGCAGATTTCCCGCCCGCTGCGCCCGATCTTCGGCGGCCAGGGCGCGTTGCAAGGCGGCGGCAATCTGCTCTAATCCGGCTTCTTGCAGCCGAAGAATCAGATCGCTCACTTCTTCGCTGCCGGAGGTCAGTTGATCCAGTCCTCCGGCGATGGTGTTTGCCAGGCTGCGCTCGGCCTGGCGCAGCAGGGGCATGACCGGGTGTATAGTGATTGTGTCCACTACGCTTCCTCCCCCAGCAGCAGCGCGCTGAGTTCGGCGTCAATGGCGCGCAGTTCGGCCAGATGCTTTGGCTCCAGCAGCGCCGTTTCTTGCAGCCGCTCTTTGATGCCCAGCAGCGGGGCCAAAGTGGTCATCAAGACGCCAATCTCAGATTTGGAGAGTTCAGACATGGCGCGGCGCAGTACCGGTAAGGTATGTAAGAACGCCTCTGAACTCAGGGATCGCAGATAGAAGTTCAGCCAGCCCACAATGTCGCGGTTGCGCAGCAGCGTGGCGCGATTCAGCGCCAGCAAGCCTTCCAGGAATTGCGCGCCGCGCTGTGGTTCTTCTGCGCCGGAGAGGCGACGCCCCATCAATGTCGCCAGGTCATCCTGGCTGATGGCCCCACGCACCAGCAGGAGCGTGGCGGATAGTCCGGCGATGATGGGATGAACCGTACTTTCTGCTTTGCTCTCGCTGCGCCCCTCCACATCGGCGACCAGCGCCAGTCGCTCGTTGAGCAGGGCGGCATCGAGATCACTGCGGCGGCTGCTGAGTTCATGCAGCAGCTTGAGCGCGCTGACCACTTTGGCGGCTTCATCGTCACCCACGATAGCGCCAGCAGGCAGCAGCAGCGCCGCGCGGGTATAGACGCGCGTGAGCAGGCTGGTGAACAGTGCGGCGTCGAGCTTGCGCGTCGAACCATACTGGGCAAGCTGATGCAGGTGATTGCCTGCCTGCGCCAATACCAGCAGATCGCTGCCCTCAGCGACCGCCTCATCGCAGCGGCGCAGAATACGGTTGTAGAGTTCGGGAATATTCGCCAGGACAGCGCGTAGGAGAATCCTGGTGATCGCGCTAATATCCTGGGCGGCGCTCAGTTCGCGGCGTAGAAGGCGCGTGCAGACATCGCGCAGCCGGTCGCCTTCGATAGAAAGCTCGATCAGGCGGATGTCGGTGTGGGGCGTCCACTGCACCTCCCAGATTTCCATCATGTTGCGCAGGTGATCGAAGTTCAGATTATCGGCGCTGACCCCCTGCTGGTGTCTGCTCGTTGATTGCTGAAACTCGGCGCGCCCGCTGCGGCTGAGCGTGGCAAACGTAACACCTGCCACCTGCAAGCGGTGCATAAAGACCGAGCGTTGCAGATCGCGCGGCTCAGTCAGGCGCAGCGCGTCTAGCTTTTTAGGCGAGTCCGCCAGTGGAAGACGCAGGCGGCTGGTCGAAGTGTAGAAATCTTGTTGAAGGGGTGTACGCTCGACTTTGGAAGAAAGCTTGCCCAGTGCGTCACCGATAAGCAGGGGACGCAGAAAACTGTGGGTGTCGAGCGCGCCCCGGCCATAGCAGGCGCGGGCGGCGTCCTCCAATTCCTCCAGCCCTGGAGCGGGCTTATCGCGCACCGCCGCCAGCGTCCAGGCCAGACGCTCCGCCTCGATGGCGTCGGCCAGGCTGATCGCGTGGCCTTTGGCGTGCATGGTGTTCATCGTCAGCAGCAGGAAGCGGCGCGTGGCGGCAGCAAAATCGCCTTTGCTCTCCCAAACCTGCTGATAGTACGCGGGTGCGCGATTCCCCGCGCCATAGCCAGATTGCTCGGACAAACGGGCATAGCTGTAGGGGATGAGCGTCAGCGTGGCGGCTTTCGCGTTTTTGGCTTCGCTGACACGCCCGGCATCCCAGCTAAGATCGCTGCCCTCCAGGCTCAGGGCGCTGGCGTGAGCCGCGCCGCAGACGACGAGAATCTCTTCTGGCTTGTAGCCTTCCGCCAGGGCGCGGCGAATCTCGTCGCGCATGAATGCCTCGCGGAAGCGATCAAAATCGATCTGCCGCCCGCTCAGGCCGGGTCGTTCAGATGGATTGGGCTGGGCCTGTGCCTCTGGAGTCTGTGGCTCTGGCTCTTTGGGCGCTGCCGCCGCGCTGGCGACCATTGGCGGTTCATCCGGCTCGTACCAGTCGCGCACCAGATCGCCATAGGCGTGCATCTGCCGGGTGAATCCGGCGGCGTCGTTCAGGGCGCGCGCGCTCATCTCAAAGTAGGTATCCCAGAACTCGTTGGAATCGCGCCGGTCAAAATGTTCTGCGAGCGCGGCAAGCTGGGTTTCCAGCGTTGACGTGGTGTGTTCATGGCTTGAGGCATCGTCGCTGGCCGACTCTTCGCTTGCTGGCGCTGGTTGATCGGCGGGCGTTCCTGGAGTGGCATCCTGCGCTCGCCATTCGAGCATCGCTCCGGCGGGAATATCGCAGAAGCGCAGCACACTGCCAATTTTCTGCCCGGCGCGCATGGCGACGTATTCTGGCGAATAGGCGCAGAAGGGCGAGACCAGCGAGGATGGCCCGCTGCGCTCCTCGGTCTCCTGGTTGGCGTCGCCGCTCGCCTGGAAGTAGCAGAGAACGGCTACCGGCGGCTCAGTCCCCTGAGCCAGCAGCAGCGGCATCAGGTCGGTGGCGTCGCTGGGGCCTTCGATCAAAATGATCTTAGGTTTCCGTTTGGCAATCAACGTCTGCACATGCAGCGAGGCTGCTGGCGAGTGATGGCGCACCGGAAAGATGGTGACGGCCTGACTCGTTTCGACAGCGTTAGACATAACGACGCGCCTCGTACAACTGCTCCCACTCCTTGCCAGAGCGGCCCTTTACTACCGTTTCGAGGTATTCGCGCAGGGTTTCGACATCGCGTGAATCTTCTTTTGCTACCGCGCCAACCAGGCTGCGGCCAACCTCTGAAGCGCTGACCTGGCCGCTGCCAAAGTGCGCGGCGAGGATCGTGCTGTTAAAGAGTACTGAGATCGCCTCAGCGGTGCTGAGGACAGCGCCAGGAGTCTTGACCTTGACCTTGCCATCAATGGTGCGCCCGCGTCGCAGTTCCTGGAAGATCGTTACCAGCATCTTGACCAGATCGGCGGGCAGTTGCGACTCCAGCTTATAATCGGCCATCAGGTCGTGGGTGCGCTTCTCCACAATGGCTGTTTCAGAGGAGAGGTCTTCAGGGACTGGCAGTTCGACGAAGTTAAAGCGGCGCTTGAGCGCGCTGCTCATGTCGTTAACGCCCCGATCACGGGTGTTGGCGGTGGCGATGACACTGAAGCCGCGCCGCGCTGGGATGGTCATGCGCAGTTCGGGAACGGCAATCTCTTTCTCCGAGAGGATCGAGAGCATGCCATCCTGCACTTCCGAGGAGCAGCGCGTCAGTTCCTCGAAACGAACGACCTTGCCTTCTTCCATAGCGCGATACATCGGGCTGGGAACCAGCGCGCCCAGGCTGGGGCCTTCGGCCAGCAGCAGCGCGTAGTTCCATGAATATTTGATCTGGTCTTCGGTGGTGCCAGCCGTTCCCTGGATGACGTAGCGGCTCGTGCCGGAGATGGCGGCGGTCAGGTGTTCGGAGAGCCAGCTATTGTGGACGATAAAATCGTTTGCCACAAAATTGTGGGTTTCGGCCATGCTCAGATCGTACACTTCATGGTTGCCAATTGGCTCAATAGACTTGATAGTATCCCAATAAATGTCACTCTGAGCAAGCTGTTGTAAATCCTTATCGGCAACGAGTGTTGCAAGCCTCAACAAGCGTGATCGGGATAGGCTCTGACCACGAAGAATGGTAGAGCGGGAAAGTTTGTAAGCCGCGCCTGTTCGATCAACTTTCATCAGGGCAACTGCATTTCCTACCCCAGCACTAATGTTTGCTTGTTCGAGGTGTTCCCATACCCGAAAAGGAATGGTGTCAAGATTCGGGTTTGTAGGTCTCGCGCGATCACTAAGAAGAGTGAGCGCCTCCTCCACGTTTTTCCGGCCAATAAGTCCGATTTCTTGCAAAAATGTTCGACAAGCATCTGGACCGTAAATGACCAGTCGGTAGTGTCCGGTCTTTAGAGTCCGTATCTTCGCGTTGATGCCGAATCGCAGCAGAAGATGTTGGACATCTCTGGTAAGTTGCTTCGATTTGCTCGCATAGTCAAGGGTAATCTGTTGAGTTGTCGGGCGAATGTCAAGAAAGCCATCTCCGCTAAACAGCCGATTCAGGAAAAGGGCTATTTGGCGTTTGGGTAAAGAAAACACGATCTCAGGGACAAACTTATTCCCAGAATTGGTACCCATCAGGCCAAGATCACGTAACCATTGCGTGCAGCGATTACGGTTTTGGGGTCCGTGCTTTCCTCCTGAAACACTACACCATCTCCCATCTGGATACCAATATGCTTCCAGTTCAGGAAATGCCTCTTGAACCGCCTGGCTAAAATCGCGCTGCATCTCAGGATGGGCATTGGAGTGGTATGGAATGTTTTGGGTGAGGCAGCCTTCGGCGATGAGATGAGCGAGGATTTTGACATGGGCGTCGCTCAGTTCGGCGGCGCCAAAAAAGGGCAGCACTCTTGGAACTGCGATGCGCTCACCTGATTGGAGACTGTCTAAAGGCCGCCAACCGTCTATGGTAAGGAAAGGGTGATTGCTGGTTACTTCGATCTCACGACCAAGATGGGTGGTAACGCGAAAACAAGGGCGAATGCCGTTGTTTATGAAGTCTGTCGGCGCTTGCGGCCTCAAATGATAGTCTGCTTGCAGGGAGGCAAGTTCGAGGTCGCGGCGCCGGCAGGCTTCAGCAATAGTTATGCGCTGACCAGTTCTGGTATCGAGTATCAACGTATCGTGCTTGACGCATTTTGCCGTTCCCGGCTCGCCGACCAGGAGCAGGGCGCGGTCTGAGGCGAGGGTGGCAATTGCTACTTCGATGAGGGCGCGGTCGCCGATGTATTTGGGAGTGATCTGAATGTCGCGCCCATCGGCAGCCTTAAAGGTAGTGGGAGTCCCGCCGTTGCTGGAGGCGCGCTTGCCCATAGTACCCATGATGAAAGTCGCAACCATCTTAGGGGAGAGCGCCCACCCTTCCAGTTTCGGATAGGTGTCGGCCAGACGCAGGGTATCGAGTTCAAGCTGGTGACGTTCCTCAGCGGGGAGCCGGATAACGGTGTTTTCTGCCACGAGTAAAATCCTCCTACGAACAAATGCAATTGACGTGCAAGCATGTAAGCGAGCAGGCAGACCGGCAAACTTCTTGTATTATAGCGGACCATGGCAAGCGGGACTATAGAAAGATTCTGAGCAGGCGGATTGAAACCGGAAATGGTATCGCAGGGCTTGCGGGCGCATCGGCCAGATGCTATGCTCAGATGAAGAAGCAGGGCGTTCTGCTCCTGAAAGTACTATGAATGGCACGAGGAGGAGCCATGTCCGATGAGGGAACCTATCGTCACCTGCTGGTTGAGCGGCGCGGCGCGGTCGCGCGAGCGACCAACGGAAGCGAGACTGGCCGAGCCCGGCGAGGCCAAGCACCCGCCGCCGAAGGCGCGGTGGTCCAGGTGACGTTGAACCGGCCAGAGGTGCGCAACGCCTTTAACGCGGAACTCATCGCTGATTTACAGCGGTGCTTTGCCACGCTGGGTGCAGATGAGCGGGTGCGGGCCATTGTGCTTGCGGGCGCGGGGCCGCTCTTTTCTGCGGGAGCCGATCTGAACTGGATGCGCGCCAGCCTGGACTATACACGCGAAGAAAATATTGCCGATGCGCTGCGCATGTCGGATATGTTTACGGCGATTGATACCTGCCCCAAGCCAGTGGTTGGCCGTATTCATGGCGCTGCGCTTGGCGGCGGCGTGGGCCTGGCGTGTGTCTGCGATGTCGTTATTGCCGCCGAGGGGACGCGCTTTGGGCTGACTGAGGTGCGGCTGGGCATCGGTCCGGCGGTGATCTCGCCCTTTGTGCTGCGGCGCATCGGCGCTGGCTACGCGCGGGCGCTGGGGCTGACGGGCGAACAATTTGATGCGACGCGCGCCCGTGAGATTGGGCTGGCTCATCGTGTCGTTCCGATGGAGCAACTGGACGCTGCCGTCGAGGAGACGCTGAAGAACCTGCTGAGCAGCGGGCCGATGGGCATCAAGGCAACGAAAACGCTCTTCCACGCTGTACCTGGGCTGGGGTACGAGGCGGCGCGACAACTGACTGCTGAGACGATTGCAGCACTGCGCACCAGCCAGGAGGGACAGGAAGGCATCCGGGCCTTTCTGGAGAAGCGGAGCGCAAGCTGGGCTGAATAGAGATGGCGATGTTTACAAAAATCCTTGTAGCAAATCGGGGGGAGATCGCGGTTCGTGTGATGGCTGCCTGCCAGGCGTTGGGGATTACAGCGGTGGCCGTCTATTCGGAGGCTGATCGCGCGGCGCTGCATGTGCAGATGGCTGACGAGGCGTACAGCATCGGGCCAGCGTCCGCCGCGCAAAGCTATCTGCATATTCCGGCGATTATCGAGGTGGCGCGGCGCTGTGGCGCGCAGGCGATTCATCCAGGCTATGGCTTTCTTTCGGAGAATGCTGCGTTTGCCGAAGCATGCGACACGGCGGGCATTGTCTTTATCGGCCCAACGCCTGAAGCGATTCGCTTGCTGGGGTCAAAGACGGCGGCAAAAGAGATCGCCCAACGGGTCGGTGTTCCGACGGTCCCCGGCTATGCTGGTGAGGATCAGAGCGCCGCACGCTTTTTGGCTGAGGCGCGGCGCATCGGCTTTCCGGTGATGCTCAAGCCCACCGATGGCGGTGGGGGCAAAGGAATGCGCGCGCTCTTTGGCGAGGAGGGCTTTGCCGAGGCGCTGGCGGGAGCAAAACGCGAGGCGCTGGGCGCGTTCGGCAGCGAGCAGATGTTTCTGGAGAAGCTGCTTGTCGAGCCGCGTCATGTGGAGTTTCAGATTCTGGCCGATCTGCGCGGCCAGGCGGTTCACCTGGGCGAGCGCGAATGCTCTATCCAGCGGCGGCATCAGAAGATTGTCGAGGAAAGCCCGTCAGTGGCGCTGACGCCGGAACTGCGCGCCGAGATGGGCGCGGCGGCAGTGCGCGTGGCGCAGGCGGCTGGGTATGTGAACGCTGGCACCGTCGAGTTCCTGCTGGATACGGATGGGCGCTATTACTTTCTGGAGATGAATACGCGCCTCCAGGTGGAGCATCCTGTGACTGAGTGGGTGACAGGCGCTGATCTGGTAAAGCATCAGATCATGATTGCTGCCGGGGAGCCGCTGGGTCTGAGCCAGGAAGAGATTGCGCCGCGCGGCCACGCGATTGAGATGCGGCTCTATGCCGAAGACCCGGCTCAAGATTTTCTGCCGTCAACTGGGAGGATAGAGGTCTTTGAGCCGCCGCGCGCTCCTGGGGTGCGTGTGGACAGCGGCGTTGCCGGAGGCAGCGAGGTAACGGTGTATTATGACCCGATGCTGGCAAAGCTGATTGTCTATGGCGAAGATCGGCAATCGGCATTAGAGCGGCTGCGCTGGGCCTTGGAACACTGGGTTGTGCTGGGCGTGGAGACGAATCTGCCGCTGCTGCGGGCGATTGCTGCTCACCCCGATTTTGCGGCTGGCCGGACGTTTACCGATTTTCTGGTGAAGCACGACCTGAGCGCCGAGCTTGAGCACCCGGAGTTACCGGCTGAGCCGCTGCTGGCGGCGGCGGGCGTAGAAGTGCTTGATGGGTCTGATCGCGCCAGGGCCAATCGTGGGAGCGGGCGATTCGCTGCGGGTCATCGCCGGTTTAACCCCTGGACGCAGGGCGGCGCGTTACGGCGGGGGGGCGAGCAAACAGGTGTTTATAGCTATCGTGGGAAGGAATATCAGCTCACATTAGCGCCGGAGCCTGGCGCTTCCAGGTGGGGTGTTCGTATAGTCGTTAAAGGCGCGGGCGAGCCGCCCGAACGGAGTATGCGACGGCTGGGGGTGACGCTGAATCTGCTCTCAAAGGGTGCGATTATGATGGAGATTGGCGCTCAGATGAGCCTGGCGTATGTGACGCGGCAGGGCTATGAGACAGTAGTGTTCTGGAGGGGTGTAAGCTATCGGCTGGAGAGGCCGCGCCCGCTGGATGTTGATGTCGCGGCGGCTGGCGCGTTGGGTGGGGCGGCACAGCAGAAGCTGGTTGCGCCCATGCCAGGGACGATTGTGAAGGCGCATGTGCGCGAGGGCGAACATGTGCAGGCGCGACAGCCCTTGCTGGTGCTGAGCGCGATGAAAATGGAGCATGTGATTACTGCGCCTCGCGCGGCGGTTGTGCGCCGCCTGCCCTTTGCCGAGGGCGAGGCGGTTCCTGGTGGTGCAACGCTGGTGGAGCTTGGCGAGGAGGGGGCGGCTGCGAGCGAGCCTGATATTGAGGAGTCTGGCGCAAAATAGGGCCATCGGATCAGCCAGTTCTGGAAGGAGCGAGCGAAAGCAATGGCGCTTTTTGAGAGCTTGCCAAAGCAAGTGCGAATCGTCGAGGTGGGGCCAAGGGATGGCTTGCAGAACGAGAAAGCGCAGATACCTACCGCCGAAAAGATCAAGTTTATTGATCTGCTTTCGGCGGCTGGCTTTGGCGCAGTGGAGGCAACATCGTTTGTTAGCCCAAAAGCGATTCCACAATTGGCGGATGCCAGCGAAGTGATGGCCGGAATTACGCGGCGCGCGGGCGTCAATTATCCGGTATTGGTCCCCAACCAGAAGGGGATGGAGCGCGCCCTGGCGGCTGGCGCGCGCTCAGTGGCGGTTTTTACCGCTGCTTCGGAGACGTTCGCCCAACATAATATTCATGCCACGATTGCCGAGAGCCTGGAAAACTTCCGTCCGGTAATAGAACTGGCGCGCCGCGAGAGCGTGCCGGTACGCGGCTATATCTCAACGGTGTTTGGCTGCCCGTATGAAGGCGCTGTATCGCCTGAGAAGACGCTGGAGGTGGCCGCGCGCCTGCTAGACCTGGGGGTGGATGAACTGTCGCTGGGGGATACGATTGGCGTCGCTACGCCAGATCAGGTAGTGGAAGTCGTCTCGCTGCTGATCAGGCGGGTACCGCTGGAGAAGTTGGGCCTGCACTTTCACGATACGCGCGGTACGGCACTGGCAAACGTGCTGACCGGCTTGCAGTTGGGGGTGACGACGTTTGACTCTTCGGCTGGTGGATTGGGCGGCTGCCCCTATGCGCCGGGCGCGGCTGGCAACCTGGCAACCGAAGACTTATTGTATATGCTGCATGGCCTGGGGATTGAAACTAGGGTCGATCTGGAGAAAGTGGTCGAAGCGACCAGCTTTATCACTGCATTCCTGGGTCATGCCCCGACCAGTAAATACTGGCAGGCGGCAACAGCCAATTGCTAATTCGCTTCTTTCCAGAGAACGAATGTTTCTCAAAGAAGAGCATCCGGCGCACCATAACCGGACGCTCTTCTGTAGAGTTTTATCTAGCCCTTTATTGTGCGCGGGATGTGCTCGGCAGAGGTGGCTGTGCGCGGCTGCCCAGTGACAAAGCGACGCAGCTCTCGTCCATTGACCTGATACCACTCATTATCGTGCAACGTAGCGGGCAGGCGGCCTTCTGAAATGGCCGCGCACAACTCGCCAACGGTAAGCGTTTGCTGTTGCAGCTTTTTCTGCATCATAAGATAGTCCTCCTCCTACAATTGTAGACCTGCCAAACAAGAGCGTGAACCTGGCAGCATTTTTTTACCGGATCGCTGCGGTGGTTGAAGTCCCTCTAGCACGCTTTCAGGCAAGTTTTGTGCCAATTCCGGGGGAGGATGAGGTGAGTTCTGAAAAACTGCGCTCAGGCTTGCGCGTCGTCGTGATGGGCATCCGTCTTCTGCTCGCGCTCCTCTTCCTCACGCAGCCTGGCGATGGCCCGACGCAACGGGCGCTGCCCAGCGCCGTTGCCTTCCGCCAGTTCTTGCAGGCAACCGACGCGGCGTTGCAGGGCCGCGTTGAAAGCAGGGGGGGCCATCTTGAGGAAGGCCGCAACTTGAGCGAGTGTATCGGCATCCGGGTGAGTAAAACAATCGCCTTTGGCTTCCCACTGCGAAAGGGGAAGAATGGCGAGGTGTTCACTTGCCGGGCCGAGCAAGATGCCTGCGGATGCTTTTTCATCTTGCTGCGCACCGGGGGCAGCAAGAGCCTCGGGAGCTTTTGGATGCAGCAGATTGACGGTCAGGAAGCGGCGGCGCGGCGGCCAGACCCGCCCAACAATGCCGATGTTGACAATGACTCCCAGGTGGGCCATTTGCTCTGCTGAAAGATGCAGATCGCCCATGAGCGCGCTCAGCACATCATCCAGCGTATCAGCGTGCATGCTGGTAGCGATGGCATAGCCCTCTGCGGGGAGGTCGAGGAAGCGCCGGGCCACACGCCCCCACATATAAATGCGCAGGTGATCGCTGACCTCGTTGCAAAGGATACAGGTTGTCTCTGGCTCCGTTACCTCGCGGAAGTCAAATCGCTCGAACATGCCAGAGGTATAGACCAGGGAGGTTCCGTCGGGCAGAAAATCAAGCATGGCGTTGAGTGTTGTGGTCTTGCCGACACCTGGCGTGGGGCTGGTTGGCCCGGAGATGATGTAGGAGATGTGGCGCTCTATCAGCAGCCAGAGCAACGCGGCGGTGTGAACATCCAGGCTGCCCAGGGCGATAAGTTGGGCTACAGTAAGCGGCCTGTCGGATTCATAATGCCACATATGCCGCTCGTACAGGTTGCGGGCGTCGAACACAGTCTGGCTCCTTCTTTTGCTGATACGCGCACTGCTGGCGATTGAGGAATTGCTTGTATTACTGTCAATCTTGCGGCGCTGCTGTGGCAGCAGGCGTCGTTTCGTTCTGAGTTGCTGTGTCCTGGCTCCCCTCATTGGTCGTCGCTTGCGCCGCTGTGACCTGCCCATCAGCCTGTACCTGCGTTTCGGCAGGTGGTTCTGGTGTATAGGTCAGCCAGCCAGGCGATGGTGTCCAGTTGAGCGCGAGTACCGCTGGGGGATGTTCATGTTCGCCAAAGGCCAGCATGGTCACAGAGGCGTTGTCTATGCTGAGCGAGTGAATACACTGGTGGGGCATCCCGGTATAATACGCGACGATGAGCTTGATGACATCGGCGTGAGCCACCAGGGCGACATATTCGCCGAGATCGGGCGCGCGGCGGGCGCGCTCGGCGGCTCGTACAGCGCGCGCCTGGACATCCAGGCCGCTCTCGACCCCCGGCGGCGCGGCGCTCATGGTCCTGGCATACAACTTCCACTCGGCGTCGTCGCTCTTGGAAAGCTCATTATAATTCATGCCTGCCCACTTCCCCACGTTGGTATCTGCCAGATCAGCGTCAAGCTGAATGGGGATGTCGCGCGGCCTGGCAACGAGCGCGGCAGTGTCGCGGGCGCGCTCCAGAGGGCTGCTGATAATGGCGCTGATGGGCAGCCCGGCCAGCGCTTCGCCGGTCTGCTGCGCCTGGCGTTTTCCCTCTTCGGTGAGCGCAATGCCAGGCAACTGCCCTGGTAAACGATGTTCAACGTTAAAGGTCGCCTGACCATGACGAATGAGTAATATTTTTCGCTTCATTCGGCTTTCTTTCTGGGAAGGGCGCAAAGATTGTTTGCCTGCCAGCGCGCTGCGCAAGGTCCGGCGAAAATGCCAATTGTGTATCCTGGCCCCCAGCCAGAGGCCGGGCAGCCTGATTACGCATCGCAGAGAGACCATCATAGGGATTGCTCCGCCGGGTATCGCTGACGCAACTGAAGGTTATTTTAGCAGCCCTGGGGAAGCGCTGCAAGGCTTTTGAGCCGAAGGCCAGCGTGGGAGAATGGAGAGATCGGCGCACGCGCGGAATCTTAGTGGTTGCCTGATTGTCCGTTGAACCACCGCAGCGCCTCCCCCGCCAGCGCCAATGATCCAGCCACACAAAGCAAATCGTGTGGCCCGGCTGCGGAGAGGGCGTCAGACAGCGCCGCCGCGCTTTCTGCGTGTGTGTGGATGGCTATCTGCGGCGCTCGCACGCTCAGAAGGTGGGCCAGCTTATCGGGAGCGGCTGCGCGCGGATGGGCCATCGCCGTCACGAATGCCTGAGTGACACCTGCCCGCTCGATCTCTCTCATAATCCCTGGCAGGTCTTTATCGGCCATCACCCCTAGCACCAGGATCAGTCGCTCGAACGCGAAGTGCCGACGCAGCGCAGCAAAGAGTCTGGCGAATGAATCGGCGTTGTGTGCGCCATCAATGACAATCCAGGGCTGGCGTCTCACCACTTGCAGGCGTCCAGGCCAGGAGACCTCCTGCAATCCCCGGCGGATGGCCGCTTCATCAAGAGCCGCTCCGGCGCTGCCAAGTTGCTCGGCGGCAGCAATGGCGGCTGTGGCATTCTCCAGTTGATGGGTTCCAAGCAAACGCAATTCCAGGTTTTGATACGTTCGCAAAGGCGTCTGCACATCGCCCCACTGCCGCTCACTTTCAACGGCGCGCGGCTGATACCAATAAGAGCAGCCAGCCGTTCCAACTGGCCCCACGCGCAGCAGCGGCGCTCCGCGCTCGGCGCAGATGCGGGTGATGACGCCAACCGCTTCGGAAGCCTGTGCGGAGCAGACGAGCGGAACGCCCGGTTTGATAATGCCGCCTTTCTCGCGCGCGATTTCTGAGAGCGTCGCGCCGAGGACCGCCATGTGGTCGTAGCTGATGGAGGTGATGACCGTCACCGCCGGCTCGACGACGTTGGTTGCATCCAGCCGCCCGCCGAGGCCGACTTCGATCACAGCATGCTCGACGTGAGCCTCGCGGAAAGCGAGAAAAGCCAGGGCGGTCACGACTTCGTAGGTGAGATAATCGCCCGGGGCAAGGTCTATCCGCGCCAGGGCGTCTTTCAGGCGTGGGAGCGCCTGAAGCGCCTCGTTCTCCGTGATGATTTGCTGGTTGATGCGTATCCGCTCATGCCAGGTGTGCAGGTCGGGCTGGGTGTACAACCCAACCTGCACACCTGCCGCGCGCAGGATAGCGGCGAGCATCGCGCTCACTGAACCTTTGCCCTTGGTCCCTGCTACGTGGGTAATTTTATAAGCTCGCTGCGGGTTGTCCAGCAGGGCAAGGAGGGCGCGCTCGCGGTTCAGGCTTCCCTCGCCATCGGAGACAAACTGGCCGCTCCGCTCGGTGTCATGGAACGAAGAAAGCCACCTGACGGTCTCAAGCGTATCCGAGCGCATCAGACTTCTTCCTTCGGCCAGCCGCGCACCACCGCGTCCGTCATGCGCACAACCCGCGCCATCTGGCGGACATCGTGAACGCGCACCATGTCAGCGCCATAGGCAATGCTGAGTGCTACCGTTGCGGCTGTGCCTTCAAGGCGATCATCGGCGGGCGTCCCCAGCACCAGGCCGATGTGAGATTTGCGCGACGTGCCTACCAGCAAGGGGCGCCCCAGCGCGCGCAGTTCCCCAAGACGCGCCAGGACGCGCAGATTTTCTGCTCCGGCAAGCCCGAACCCAAAGCCAGGATCAAGAATAAGATGATCCCAGGCAATCCCCGCATCCAGGGCGAGTTGAACGCTGCGAGCTAGCTGGCGTGTGACATCTCCGACCGGATCGCGCCGCGTCTGGCCTCGCAGATTGCTCATCAGCACAACCGGAACCTGCCGCGCGGCTACCAGTGAGGCCATCTGGGGATCGCCCTGCAAGCCCGAAATGTCATTGACCAGTGCAGCGCCTGCATCAAGAGCCGCCTCCGCTACGGGCGCTTTGTACGTGTCAGCAGAGATGATGATAGAGGCTGGCAAAACGGCTGCGAGTTGCTCGATGACCGGAATGACGCGCTGGCGCTCAAGCTCTGCCGAAATCGGCGGGGCAAGTTCTGTGCTGGGACGAGTGGATTCGCCGCCAACATCAATGAGTTCGGCGCCATCTGCTACCATGTGCTGAGCTTGAGTGATGGCGCGCTCGATCACTTCTGGGCGCGGCGCGCCTGCTACGATAAGCCCATCGCCAGAAAACGAGTCCGGGGTAATGTTCAAGATGCCCATGATGTAGGTCTGGACGCCCCATATAAGGCGATGCTGTCCCCAGGAGGTGGGGGCTGGCAAGTCAGCCATTAGCGAAGTCCTATCCAATGCAGCAGCACTCACGATACTGAAAGTATAGCATTTCCTGATAGCATTTCTTTTCCCATCCCTTCCATAGCTCCAGTTGGAGCAGCGGCGTGGTTGGGGGCGCTTCTCCCTGGGCGCATTCAGGTGGAGCGTGTTCGGCGTCCGCGCGCTTTGCTGGTGAGCGACGCTGGCGAATCAGGCTTTGGCGCGATATGGTGGCAGCGCGACAAGAGTCGCAGGACTTCGGCGACACTCCATGCCTGGGCGATACAGCCGCGCGGAGTGTGGGGGGCTTCGCCGTCGAATATTTCGCTGATACTGCCCATGCCAGCCTGCCCAAGATGGTCGAGGAAGGCTTCCAGTATGCCTCGGCAGCGTTCCTCTTCGTGGGAGCGCGCGCCCGCGTCTTCGGACCCCCAGACGCGCAAACGGGCGTCGAGATAGGGGCCAATCAGCCAGACCCAGACAGCCCCCTGGTGATAAGCGCCGTCTCGCATATAGCGGTCGCCTGTATAATGGCCCCGATAGGCTGGATGCGCCTGGTTCAGAGTGCGCAATCCTACTGAGGTGAGCAGATGCCGTGTCAGGGCATCCAGCACTGACTGCCAGCGAGCCGTCTCCAGA
Organism: Ktedonobacterales bacterium; assembly: GCA_036557285.1. Taxonomy (NCBI): domain Bacteria; kingdom Bacillati; phylum Chloroflexota; class Ktedonobacteria; order Ktedonobacterales; species Ktedonobacterales bacterium. The sequence continues at coordinate 48,068 of DATBHW010000033.1, read as the reverse complement.
ACAGGATGCGGCAGGGAGATAGCGAGGACTTGATTGGGCCGCAGACTGGTATCGTCGCCATCGGGGCCATCAACGACATCAGCGAGGTATGCGCCGGATTCATACCAGAAGCGTTGATTGAAACTTTCGCGGCAGCGCGCAGCAGCGGCCCCATAGGGCAGGGGGTCTTTGCCTTGCCCTGTGGCCCATTCCTCCATCAGCCGCAGGGCGTTATACCAGAGGGCGTTGATCTCAACGGGTTTGCCGCTGCGTGGCGTAACAACCCAGTCATCGGCCTTGGCGTCCATCCAGGTCAGTTGCACTCCAGCCTCTCCTGCCGCCAGCAATCCATCGTGCTCATCGGCATGAATACCAAAGCGTGTGCCGCGCTGATGCCAGGTAATAACCTCCTCCAGCGCCGGGAAAAGACTGCCGAGCAGAGAAGTGTCGCCGCTGAGGCGCAGGTATTGATCCAGGGCGTGAAAATACCACAGGGTAGCGTCTGCGGTGTTATAGTCGGCGTCGGTCAGGTTCTCGCCGCTGTCAGGGAAGCGGTTCGGCAGCATACCCCGGTCAAGATAGCGCGCGAAATGCTGAAGCAGGCTCCGCGCTTCCTCAAATCGCCCGGTTGCCAGTGTAAGCCCTGGCAGGCTAATCATGGTATCGCGGCTCCAATCGGTGAACCAGTGGTAGCCAGCAATGAGGGTGGTATGGGCGTTGGAGCCAGTAAGCTTGCTGCCGTTGGACAGGCGAGCGACCAGAAACTGATCAGCCGCCAGGCGAAGCTGTTGCAGGAAGCTTCGATCCCGTTCACCTAGATGCTGGAGATCATTGCCAGCGATCTCGTGCTGACGGGCGAGGGTGCGCTGCAAGGATTTTGCCGGAGCGCCAGGGCGCGTATAGTTGTGCCAGCGAGGTTCTGCGGTCAGAATCAAGGTCAGGGTATCCTGAGCGTGTGCGCCTTTGTTCGCTAATGTCAGGCGCGCCTGGAACGTGCCAGGCAAATAATAATCTTCGGTATCGGGCAGGCCGCGCTCACGCTCCTTGCGATGCAGAAAGCGCCAGTACCAGACACCCATCGTCGTGAAGTCAGGGTCATCTGCCTGGCTGCCTACGGCGATCAGATGATAGGGCTGAGCGCCCTCAAAAGCCGTGATCGTGCAGCCAGCGATGCCAGGTTCTTCGCCTGGCTGGCCGTTCTGATTGGCATGCAAGGCTGCGATGGTAAAGTGGCGCTCTTCGCTGCCATATTGCTCTGCGTGATAATCTCGATAGGCGACAAAGGGCAGGAGGGTGAGGGTGATGCCTGGCGCTGCTTCTGCTCGCGCGCCATTTGCCTGAGTGGTGGCTCGCGCGCCATTTGCCTGAGCGGCAGCAGGCTCGTTCTGCTCCTGGGAAGGCTGGCGAAAGAGACGATAGCGTACATACGTGGTCTGCTGGCCGCGCTCCATCCAGATACGCTTTTCCAGCATCAATTCGGCGTGGCCGCCAATGCGATAGGTAAAAACAGGCAAGCCGTCCTCAAGCGCGAAGCTCTCCAGATGGACGAAGCCGCCAGGGTGGATGGTGCCATCCTGGTATTCGTTCGCGCCCAGGTAGAAGGTACGCTGGTCGTATTCTACCTCTTCATCAACTTTTGCTACCAGCACTGTGCGGGCAACGGGGGGCCGCAGCGCAGCGACGAGGAGACCATGATAGCGACGGGTGTTCGCCCCTGCTACTGTACCGGAGGCGTAGCTGCCCAGCCCATTGGTGACAAGCCATTCGCGCTGAAGAACAGCATCCAGATTCCGGCAAATCTCCCGATCTAATGTGAGCATTGACTTCCCCCTTCCTGTCCGATCCGGCAAAGCCTGGCCGCGCCCAATTGCCCAATTATAGATTTCGTCAGGATGTCTGTCAAATGGTGCCGTAGCAAACGAACGAAGAACGCATCAATTTCGTGGGATGAACGCCCACCCTGGACTACTCTATGAGCGGGGCCAGCGATCCTCGATCTTTGGATTTGCTTGACAGTCTCGAACATTTTCTCTATGCTCAACAAGGGGAGGATGCGGCAGGTCTCACTCCCGTACCTGAAATGCGGCAAGCAAATGCGGCAAGCGGCGCGGCAACGCGGTTATAACGCAGCTATAGAGAAAGGATCGACGCTGATGAGTCAGGAGATGGATGCGGCAGCGACAATTGGCGATGGGTCTTCCGACGCGCCGGAACAGGCGCCTGCTCTGGCCGTAGAGGTAAATCGAGCCGTCCAGGTGGGAACTGGGGAGGGCGCGCCGCCGCGCCTGGATGGAGACGCTGCCAGAGGTTCTTCTGAAGCGGATGCGGAAGAATCGGCGCTGGCCGCGCTCCAGCAGATGGTTGACACGGCCCCTGACCGGATCGATCTCTGGCGGCAGTTGGGCGCTGAGCAGATCAGGCGTGGGCATGCAAGCGAAGGGTTGGAGGCGTGCCGCCAGGCGCTGGCGCTTCAACCGGCGGATGGCGCCAGCTGGAATCTGGCGAGTTGGGCGTTGAATGAGCTGCGCCGCTATGAAGAAGCTCTGGAGGCCAGCAGGCGCGCCCTGAGTATTGACGCGCGCCTGAAACATGCCTGGAGTAATCTGAGCCACGCGCTGCTGGGCTTAAAACGCTATGAGGAAGCGCTGGCGCTGTGCGATCAAGCCCTGGCGCAAGCGCCGCCAACGGCATCGCTTTGGGCGAATCGAGGCTGTGCGCTCTTGAAGTTGGGTCGGCTTGAAGAAGGGCTGGCAAGCTGCGAGCGAGCGTTGGCGCTGGACGGGAAGGATGCGGTAGCCTGGCATAATCGGGCATGGGCGCTGAACGAACTGCGCCGCTATGAGGAGGCGCTGGCCGCCAGTGAGCGGGCGCTGGCTATCCAGCCAGGATACCCGCCAACACTGGCTTGCAGAGGCTGGGCGCTGATCAAACTGCGGCGCTATGAGGAGGCGCTCGGCGCCTATCGCCAGGCAAGCGTGAGCGATCCAACCGATCTGGCCGTCTGGAATAACCTGGCCTGGATTCTGAATAAACTGCGGCATTTTGCTGAAGCCCTGGAGGCATCGGATGAAGCGATGCGGCTCGACGAAGCGCATCCGGTGGTCTGGAGCAATCGGGGCTGGGCGCTGAATGGCCTCTGGCGCTATGGCGAAGCCCTGGAAGCCTGTGAGCGGGCGATTGCGCTTGAAGAGACGCTGGCGCTGGCCTGGAATAATAAGGGCTGGGCGTTGAATGGGCTGCAACGTTATGAGGAGGCGCTGGCCGCCTGCGAGCAAGCCATTCTCCTGACTCCGACACTCGCCAGCGCCTGGAGCAACAAAGCCCAGGCGTTGAACGAACTGGCGCGCTTTGCCGAGGGGCTGGCTGCTGCGCAGCAGGCATTGACGTTAGACCCTGCGCTGACGCATGCGCTGGATAATGTCGTCTGGTCGCTCAATGCCTTGAGCCGTCCTGATGGCATCCTGATTGGGGCTGATGCCGACGGGCTGGCGCTTCCGGCGCTTCCGCCGGTCTGGCATCACAACTTCTGGACACGCGCTATGGTCCGGCGTTTTCAGCAGGCGCGCGCTGCCTGCCAGGAGGCGGCACAGGCTGACCCCTCTCGCGGTGCGCTCTGGGCGCAGTTAGGCTATGCGCTGGCGGCGCTGCGGGCTGATGCTGAGGCGCTGCGGGTCTGCGAGCGCGCAGCAAACCTACAGCGTCCAGCATTGGCGGCAGCCAGCAACCGAAGCTGGCTGTTGAATAAGGCTGGTCGGCATGCTGAAGCGTTGGAGCTTTGTCGAAAGACGCAGGAGGAGGCTGGCGCTCTGGGGCAGTCCATACCGCCATCACTGGCAGCGGCGCTCTGGGCGAACGCGGGGATTGCTCTGGCGGCCCTGGGGCGCGTTGAAGAGGCGCTGGCGGCTTATCAGCAGAGTGCTCACCTGCGTCAGAGCGATGCGGTGCTATTTTGCAGCAGCGCGGCGCTGCTGCGCCGTTTGGGACGCGCCCAGGAAGCCCTCGACGTGAGTGAGAAAGCGCTGTCGCTTAATCCCTATCTGGGCCTGGCCTGGTGCGAGAGGGCTGGGGCGCTGCTGGCTCTTGAGCAGGCAGATGAGGCGCTGAGCGCGAGTGAGCGGGCGCTGGCCCTCAATCCCTATCTGCCAGAGACCTATCTCTATCAGGCGCGCGCGTTGCTGGCGTTGCAGCGCTATTCCCATGCTCTCGGCGCTTGTGAGCGCGCCTTGCGGTTGGATCGCCGCGCTGCGGAGGTCTGGGAATGCCAGGTTGAGGCGCTGCGTGCGCTGGGACGCCTTTCGGAAGCTGAGGCCGCCGAAGCTCAGCGATTGGCGGCGATTCCTCGATAAGTAGGGCGGCTCACCTGCCTCATTTTGCTGCTTGTAAAAGGCTGATGCCAAAGAGGCTCATGCGTTTGTCGAAGTGTGTACAAATGGACATGATCAAAGCATTGCATTTTTAATGAGAATAAGCTACAACTTCTTACAGAAGCATTCAATACACGCTGTCCCGGCCTTCTTATATTCATGCCTGCGCCACTGATTGCTTCATAGTGCTTGACGCATACACGACCTCTCAAGCGCTTATCTTAACTCTTCAATGAGGTCTGCACAAATGAGTATACATACCTGTTTTGCGAATGCGAGAGTGGAGTCTCTTTTTAGCGCCAGCCTCTTGCCGGAGAACCAGCCGTTTCATCTTGCTGAACATGTAAGGATGAAGAATCGCAAGTACCTGCTGCTCTTGCGCCGCGAGGACACGTACCAGGGTCAGCCCTTTGGCTTATGACCCTGAGTGTGTCATCCCGCTAACGATCCTCCTATCGTTGTCGCGCGTGAAACGCTCAGGAACCAACGGCTAGTGTTGGGGTGTATGTCTCTTGAATGGATGTTGAATAGTCATCTGGTCCTGGTAGCCTGGCCTCCTGGTAGCCCTGTATCCGCATAGACGGCTCGCCCTGGCGCTGCTTTCTCTGCGGTAAGCTCATCAATAAACCGTATCGTTTCTTGCTAATGAATGTGGTTCTTTAATAGGGAAACGCTGTATCACAAGCAGTTCTCTTCGCCCAACGGTCTCCTCTCTTCTCAACGCGGTTCAGGTAAGAGATCGGCGAGCGCGTATTCATCGTCCGGCGTTAGGATATGCGCCAGAAAGGGCCAGCCCTCCTTTCTAGCGTCTATCCGTTCAATTCACGCCGCAGCCCGGTAAGAAGCCTTGCGGCGAGAGGGGTAGTCCTCCTATGGCTCTGGATTCTCGAACGGAACGCCCTGAAGGGGCCGATGACCAGCCATCACCGTCATCTTCGTTGTCGTCACCAATGCCATCACCACGCCCCCACTCCTCTGGCTCCTCGACGCCTGCTGGTCGCACGCGTTTTCACCATTGGGAAAGTTTGCGCCCGCAGCTGCACGACCTCTGGGGGGAGCGCAGCCAGGCTGTTGGTGAGGCGCTCTGGGCGGAGAAAGCGGCAGCATCTGCGCCTGTTGTTGGAACGCGCTTTCAGCACTGGCAGCATTTGCGGCATCGCCGCCCGATCAGTACACATGAGCTACCAGCCGGAAACAGAACGCAGCCGCTGGAGATGGAGCCAACGCCTGATGAGCCGCTCCAGCAGCCTCTGTCGGGGAAGCCATCAAAAGCGACGACGCCCCTGCGACCTACAGGGCCAGTGCTAAGTGTACAGTTGCTGCCGGTGCGTGTTTCGCTGCCAGCAGTGGTTGAGTCTGAAGAGATAACACTGGATGCGATACCGGAAGAACGGGCGCTGATTGTGCCGGAGACAACCGAGCGTGCGGTACGGAAAGTAATCCCTCCAGGGCCGCCAGCGATTGGAGCGCCGCTGCCGGGGCGGCCCTATACCCGCGCGCAGGTGCTGCGTCGGCACTGGAAACGCGGGCGTTTGCATTCGTCCACCCGTCGCTATCGCCGCCACGAGCGGCGTGTGGGCGTGGGGTTGTTTGCAAGTGTGCTGGTTCCATCGGTTCTGGCGATTATGGTGCTTGCCTCGTTGGCCGGACTTGGCTTGCTCTATTACTCCTATGCGCAGCTACAGGTGACGAACCTGGTCTCCGAGCTTCCCAAAGACAGTTTGAAAGTCTACGACTCGCAGGGCAATGTGATCTATGAACTGGCCGATCAGGGGTTGCAGACGACGGTATCGCTTGACCAGGTTTCGCTGAATGCGATTAACGCGACCACTGCCATTGAAGACAAAGACTTCTGGCAGAATCAGGGTGTTGATTTCCTGGCAGTGGTGCGAGCGGCATCGGATGATCTGCGCAGCGGGGAGATCGTATCGGGCGCCAGCACCATTACCCAGCAGTTGATTAAGAATTCAGTCGTGGGACCAGCGCCGACATTTGATCGCAAGCTGCGCGAGATGATTCTGGCGCTTGGAACGACGCGGGAATATTCCAAGCAGGAGATTCTCAGCTTCTACCTGAATACGATCTATTACGGCGAACAAGCCTATGGGATTGACGCTGCCGCGCATATCTACTTCAATCTGCCTGATTCGCCGCAGCACCCGGCGGCCAGTAAGCTTGATCTGGCGCAGGCGGCGATGTTGGCCGGGCTGCCTAGAGCGCCCTCGCAGTACGATCCGGCTGTCAATACAGAGCAGGCGTTGGAACGCCAGAAAACGGTGCTTGGGCAGATGGTGGTGGCAGGTTATATCACTTCAGCCGACGCGGTGCGGGCTGAGCAAGAAGCGGCCAGGAAAGGCTTTATTCATCTAGGGCATGCCACGAATGCTATCCCCAGCGTCTCGAACTATGTGATGCGTGAATTGCAGGGGCTGATGGACAGCGGCCAGATTCCTCCTGGCATTTTGAGCCGTTCGGGTCTTCAGGTGATGACAACGCTGAATATGACCCTGCAAAACCAAATCTTGAAGATTGCGCAGGCACACATTAAAGACATGCAGGCAAAGCATCATCATATGTCAGACGCATCGGTGGTGATGATTGATTACCATACCGGAGCAATTCAGGTGCTGGTGGGCAGTATTGAGAAAGGCAGCCAGTTTGATGTGGCCTCGCAGGGGTATCGCCAGCCAGGCTCTTCTTTCAAGCCGTTTGTCTACGCGACGGCATTTAAGAAAGGTTGGTCGCCTGGCACAGCGATCAGCGATACGCCAGTGCATATCTTTGTCTCCGAAGGTGAACCGATCTATTCGCCGGTCAATTATGATCATCGCTTCCACGGCGAGATGACCCTGCGCCACGCGCTCCAGAACTCGTTTAATGTGCCAGCGGTGAAGGTAGAGCTGTTTGCCGGGATCAAGCCATCGCTGGCAACGGCTCAGGCTATGGGGATCGGCAGTTATCTGGGGACACCCGCGCCCTCGATGGTGCTGGGCGGCTTGAGCGTGCATTTGCTCGATGAGACTTCAGCCTACGGCGTCTTCGCAAACGGCGGCATTCGGATGGCTCCGTACATGATCCAGGAGATCCGCGACAGCCAGGGCAATCTCATCTATCAGCATTCTGATGCAGGCAAACGTATTATCAGCCCGCAGGTTGCGGGACTGATTACCAATGTTCTCTCTGACGACAAAGAACGTCAGTATGAATTTGGCGTGTGCAGCCCGCTGATGCTCTACAATGGCAAGCCCTACAGCGCGGAGTGCCAGAGCGGGCATACCGGCGTCGTTCGCCCGGCGGCGGCCAAGACCGGCACAACGGGAGATTTTAAGGATAACTGGACAGTGGGCTACACCAGCGATTATGTGATTGGTGTCTGGGCAGGCAACGATAACGGCGCTCCGATGGTCAATGTCACCGGCGTTGATGGCGCTGCGCCAATCTGGCACGATAGTATGCTGCTGGCCGAGCAGGGGCATCCAATCGTGCAATTTGTCTTGCCGCATGGGCTGGTGCGCGCCAGGGTCCATTATGCTGATGGCGTGACCAGCACCGATTGGTATCTGCCGGGAACTGTGCCGAAAGGTGGCGTGATTCTCGGCAAGTCTTGAGGCTTTGTCAGCGATAAGACGCCCCTGCCTGATAGCTCGAAAGGATGCCAGGCAGGGGCCATTTTCATGAGCTGGCGATCAGAGGTTATGCCAGGGCGGAAAAATAGAAAAGTAGAACTTCTGTTTGTTTCTTTTGCGCGGTTGTGTTATGATTGCAATAGCACAGTGGTTGCTTTAACTGCTGATAGAAGCACATACAGATGAGCCTGGTTGCGTGAAATGCGCGATGAATGCAGCAGAACGCTGATGATGACAGGCTGAAGGAGCGCAGTAGACTCAGGCACGATTCGTGCTGCCAGTTCGCTGCTTGTTCAGAGAGAGACTGGTGATACGAGGGCGGGGGAGCTAGCGGGGAGAAAACGGTACAGCATCGTTTGACGCACAGAAGATGAGGAGCCGCATGCCAACGGAGGCAAGAACCGCAGGGCCATATAAACCGGATCAAGTGGGCCAAAAGCATAGGCTGCCAGGCGCTCGTGGCGCTATTTCAGATGTTTTTGATCCTACTGCTGTTCGCCCTTCCCAGCATCTCATTGCTTATGAATGGGCGCCGAAGCCGGGCGCTGCTGCTGGAGCAGAGAGCCAGGCGAAGGGAAACGCGCGCCTGGAACTGCTCTTGCGTCCCTGGCCGCTGCCTGCTGGCATGGCCGATCCGCCTTTGCGTCGTTTCCCCATCGAACCGGGTCTGAACCTGCTTTTTCGTCTACACGAACGTCTGCGCCTCTGTGTTGGCTACCGTGATCGCGCGACTTTTAAGCGCCTGCCCTGCCCGCAGCAAGGCGAGGAACTGGGGAGCGTTGAGCGTGGGCCGGATTACGCCCGCGTCTTTCAATGTTCGGCCTGTGCCGAATTGGAGGGCGTGCCTGAATGGCTGCGCCACGAAGCGATGCCTCGCTGGGTTGGGTTAGAGACGCCTTCGCCTGCCGCGCTGGAGCAGGCTCCCTACCTCTCTGAGCCACATGTGGTCTATCTGGCGGCGTTTGGGCCAGGGCGCGTCAAAGTGGGTGTGGCAATCGAGCGGCGCGTGCGGCTGCGTTTTTTGGAGCAGGGCGCGCATCTGGGCGCGGTGATCGCTCGCTGCCCGGATGGCTTCGCGGCGCGACGGATGGAACGTGCCCTCTGTGATCTGGGGCTGATTGATCGGGTCCGCGCAGCCAGCAAGATTCGCGGCCTCTACCCTTTGCTGGCCGATGATGAGGCGCGTGAAGAGATCGATAAAACCTTTCACTATGTCGCTCGCCATCTCAAAACGGAGGAAACCTCTCTGCTGCTGCCCGCGCCAGAGGTTGAGGATTTTCGCCAGTTTTTTCGCTTGCAGACCCTGCGCGCACAGCCTGAGCGGCTCTTTCCGACCGTAGATGTACCTATTCATGGGCGGGTGCTGGCAACAGCGGGAAGTTGTCTCGTGCTGGAGCGCGATGGTGGTCGCCTCTGGGCGGTAGATATAGCAGGCTTGCGTGGCGCGCTGCTCTCCATTGCGCGCTTCCAGGGAGGCGTGATCTCGCAGATGGATCTGTTCGGCGATTTTGTAGGTGAGCAGGCTGGCTAACTGGCGTCTCCTCAGGCGCTTAGGAAAATTCGTTCAAGAAACCTCTTGACAGCGCGCGTGGGGTTTGGTATGCTACAACTAGTAGAACGTGGGTTCTATCGGTATACGGCGTGGGCAGCCTCCTTCGTGTAGACCTGACCAGGGATCAGGGATCGGACCCCGGCGAGAGGAGAGTTTGAGGGTACAATGGATGACATGAGCGCGAAGCAGCGGGCGATCTATAGCTTCATTCAGGAGTATATCCAGGAGCATGGGCGCCCCCCCACCAATCGAGAGATTGGCGGAGCGGTGGGCATCGAGTCCACCGGACATGTGGATTACCATTTAGGCGTGCTGGAGAAGAAGGGCTTTATCAAGCGTGAAGGCCATACCAGCCGTGGCATTCGCCTGACTCAGCAAGGGCTGGAGGTGAAAGGGCGCATTGCTGCTGGTCAGCCGCTCGAAATCTACGATGTTCCCGACCAGCACGTTGATCTGACCCGGCAGGCGTATAACGGAAGGAAGTACCTGCTGGAAGTCAGAGGCAAGTCAATGATCGAGGACTGCATTGATGATGGCGATTATGTCCTCATCGATCAGGAGGCGGCTATTGAGCCAGGCGATGTGATTGTGGCCTGCAACAATTCAGCTGATTCCAGCGAGCGCGGTGCGGCCACGCTCAAGCGCTTCTTTAAGGAGAAGAACCGGATCGAGCTGCGTCCGGCCAATTCGCAGATGAACTCTATTTTTGTGGATGCGACGGAGTGGGAGCGCGACTGGCAGATTCAAGGGAAGGTGCGCGCTGTCTATCGCCTGTTTGAGCGCCCTCGGCGCTAGCGCGTAATGCCCTTCCCGGTTTCAGTACCTATTTTTAGAGCAGGACCAGCTTGCAAAAAGCTGGTCCTGCTTGTTTGATGGTCGGCAAAAAAGATGCACAAGATGCGAAGGTTGATGAATTGCTCCAGGGACATGAGGCATGACAGGAAAAACTTCCCCCTGTGTGACTTGTCCCTGTTCCTATGCGTTCCATTAACAGTTATGCAACGGCTATCCGTTAAGGGCGTTCAGGGTATGAAGCACATTTTCCATCAATGCTTCTTTGCTATTTTGCTGGATTCTGCCGCGAAGAGGGCGAGGGCTGAAGGTTATGGAACATCTCATCGTAGCAAGCATCACTGAGAGTATTATTGATCTTATTCGCAACTGGTATGTCACCTTTGGGTATCTGGGTATCGTCCTGGCAATGGCAATTGAAAGCTGTTGTATTCCACTGCCCAGCGAAATTGTGATGCCGCTCGCGGGCATCTATATTGTGGCTGCCGCTGGTCCGTCTGCCTTTCTGCCCTCGCTGATCGGGGTGGCGGTGGCAGGCGCTGTTGGGTGCCTGATTGGATCAATTGTGGCCTATGGGATTGGCCGCGCGGGTGGCCGCCCGATGCTGCTGAAGTATGGGCGCTATGTCTTGATCTCGCAGGCTGATTCGGACCGCGCGGACCGCTGGTTTGGGCGTTTTGGCCCACCAGTGGCGTTTTTCTCACGCCTCTTGCCGGTGGTGCGCACGTATATCTCGTTGCCCGCTGGTATCTATCGCATGAACTTCGTAAAGTTCTGCATCTACACGGTGCTGGGTTCGCTCCCCTGGTGCTTTGTGCTGGCGTTTGCCGGTTATAAGCTGGGCGACCAATTCGAGGAACTTGGGTCCATCTTTCATGGAGCCGATATTGTAATTGGGATCGTGATTGTGGCGTTGGCGGCCCTCTACATCTATCGCCACATCAAGCATGAGCGCGCGGCGCGGGCAGCGCAGGCAGCGCGCATGGCCCAGGCGCAGCGACGGCCTGATAATTGGTCTACCCATCAATCAGAGTGGGAGCCGCGTCGGGAAGTTGGTAGGCAAGGGCGGGTACGCGAAGAGTGGAATCAGGAGGATATGAGCGGGGGCCAGGGGTATCCAGGCCACCAGCGGATGCCTGATAACCAGGGACCGAGGCGGCCCCGTTAGCGCAAAGCTACTGGCAGCGCCGCCTTCCAGGCGGCGCTGCCAGTGAACAAACCGAAAACCCACTCCTTACGCCGAAGCGCCCCAGACCTCGCGCGCCACGCTTGCCACAATTTCAAGCTTGCGGCGCTGATCATCAGGTGAAATATGGTTGCCTTCCATCGTGGAGGCGAAGCCGCACTGCGGGCTGAGCGCCAGCCGCTCCAGCGGGATAATGTGCGCCGCTTCCTCAATGCGGCGGCGCAGTTCATCGGCGGTTTCCAGTCGTGGCTTCTTGGTTGTGACCAGACCCAGGACCACGTGGCGATCCTCTGGCACATGCCGCAGCGGCTCAAACCCTCCTGAGCGGTCATCGTCATATTCGAGCAGGAAGCGCTGGAAATGGGTCTGGGCAAAGATGCGCGAGATAGGTTCGTAATCTCCGCTGGCGTAGAATCTGCTCTGGTTGTTCCCGCGACAGATATGGATGCCGAAGGTCACGCCAGGATGCCCATCAATGATCGCGTTGTCCATTTCGATACACACGTCAATCATTTTGTCGGGGTCGTTTCCGCGCTGGCGATAGCCGTCGCGCATCTTGGAGTCGAGCAGCGCGGCATACTGGGGGGCGTCGATCTGGATGTAGGAGCAGCCCAGGCGAATCAGTTCCTCGACCTCCCGGCGCGTGAAATCAACAATATCGGACAGGTAGGCGTCGCGGGTTGGATACGCTGATTTCGACTTCTCAGGATCGTAGTAAGCGGCGGCCTGCTGGGCGCTAATCATGGTCACTTTGCCAGGGCGCGAGGTACGCGAGCGCAGGTAGACCCACTCCTCGGAACACATGCTGCGTTTCCATTGGAGCCGTTCCGCCACTACCGGGCGCTTGAGAACCAGTTCTTCGCCGGTCTCATCTCGGAACGGAATGGCCCAGCCGCCAAACTTATCGAAGCCGGTAAGAGAATCAATCAGGTGTCCGTAGAAAGCGTAGCGGCGCAGTTCGCCATCGGTGATGATGTCAATGCCAGCCGCTTCCTGAAGGGCGATGGCTTCGTTCACTGCCCGATCTTCGATGGCCTTGAAGGCGGCGGCCTCAAGCTGCCCAGCTTCAAGCTGTTTCCTCGCCTCTGCCAGATAGGTGGGCCTGAGCAGGCTGCCCACCACTTCGCTGCGATAGGTCATGTTCGAGAACCTCCTCTGCCGTCTTAGCGGCGCTCTACATAGGTTATGTCCGTTCCGCAAGGCAATTGTATTGCCTTGCGTCTTCAGCGCATCTGTTGGCAAGGCTATTGCCTGGCTCGTTCCTGTTCAATCAAAACCCGGCGCAGAATCTTGCCGGAAGGCGATTTGGGGATTTGCTCGATGAAGTCGAGCCGCCGGATTTTCTTATGCGGCGCGACCCGTTCGGCCACGTAGGCCATAATCTCGTCGGCGGTGAGGGCTGCGTCGGGCTTGAGGACCACAAAGGCTTTGGGAACCTCGCCCGCTTCCTCGTCCGCGCTGGGGATTACGGCAGCGTCGGCAATGGCCGAGTGCGTCAGCAGGACAGCCTCCAGTTCCGCCGGAGCTACCTGAAAGCCTTTATACTTGATCAGTTCTTTCAAGCGATCAACGATATAAAAATAGCCGTCTTCGTCAGCATAGCCAATATCGCCGGTATGCAGCCAGCCATCCGCGTCAAGCATGCTGGCAGTGGCAGCAGCATTGTTGAGATAGCCTTTCATTACCTGCGGGCCGCGCGCGCAAATCTCGCCCTCCTGGCGTGGCCCCAACTCAGCGCCAGTCGCAATATCCACCACTTTGCACTCGGTATTGGGCATGCAGATGCCAACCGACCCGACTCTGGCGTTGGAGGGGTCCAGGGGGTGGAGCGTTGCGCCAGGGCTGGTTTCGGTTAAGCCCCACGCCTGCACGACCAGGCAGCGCAGGCGCTGCTCGCACGTTTCTTGTATTTCTTTGCCCAGCGGCGCGGCGGCAGTGACCATCACGCGCAAATGGGAGAGGTCGTAGTTATCAACGATGGGCTGCTTTGCCATCGCCAGCATAATCGGCGGGGCCATATAGCTCACTGTGACGCGATGGTCTTGCATCGTCTGTAAGAACTGGGGGAAATCGAAGCGCGGCAGGGCGACGATGGTTGCTCCGGTTGCCAGGCCGAGGCTCAAAATCACCGAGAGGCCGTAGATATGGTAGAAGGGCAGCACTCCAATAGCTGTATCGCCTTCGGTAATCATGCCCATCGGGGTGAACTGGCAGATGTTCGCCACCAGGTTACGGTGGGTCAGCATGACCCCTTTCGATAGACCCGTCGTGCCGCTGGAGTAGGGCAGCGCGACCACATCATCGCGCAGGTTCACCTCGACCCGCGGTACGGCGCCATGACTCTCCAGCAGCGCCGCAAATGAGGTAACGCCGGGCGCTTCGCCAAAAACCATCACGTCCTGCACGCCGGAGCGTTGCTGGCCCGCCAGGGCTTTCTCCAGGGAGGAGGGAACGGTGATGAGGTATTTCGCCTGGGCAGCGTTCAACTGGAAAGTCAGTTCATCAACGGTATAGAGCGGGTTAATGGTGGTGGTTGCGCCGCCCAACAGGGCAGCGGCCAGAAAAGCGATAGGGTATTCCAGCAGGTTCGGGCTGTAAAGGGCCAACACGTCGCCCTGACGAAAGCCCCGCTGGGCCAACCCTGCCGCGACATGCCTCACAGCGTCGTTGATCTGCCCATAGGTATAGGTCTGGCCTGTGACGCCATCAATGAGAGCCGGTTTCTCAGCCAGGCGCTCGGCATGGCGCAGCACAAAGGATGCAAAGGGGACTTCGGGGATGGTGACATCGGGGAACGGACTGCGGAAGATCATGCTCCCCTCCTTTATCTTCCTGTTGGAGATTCACCGGCAACGAAGGTTGCCTCAGGTCTGCTGGTTCAGCTTCGGGGATCAAGGGCCAGCGAGTTTCGATTGGCAGGCCGCGCGCAGCTATCCTGCGTGCCGATACCCGGCTGCTTTCATAGTCAGGGCTTCGCCTTCGCGCTGCATGCCTACATCAATGACTTCACCGACAATGATGGTTGAGTCGCCCGCAGGCGCGCTGGCGGTCACACGGCATTCCACCCAGCCCAGGGCATCATGGAGCAAAGGACAGCCGGTTGCGCTCAGATCATAGGCCAGTCCCTTCAGCTTATCGGGGACTTTGAAGGCGGTCTTGCCCAGCGCCCCAGCAAGATCGCGCTGCCCGCTTTCATAGATGTTGACGGCAAAATGCTGCGAACGCTGAATCATGCCAAGCGATTTGGAATCATTCTCCACCGAAACCATGAGCATAGGTGGGTCGAAGGATGCCTGTGAAAGCCAGTTGGCGGTGAAGGCGTTTACCTCGCCGTTATCGGCGACAGAGACGGCATACAGCCCATAGGTAAACAGGCGCAGCACCTGTTTCTTGACAGCTTCATCCATTATTCCTGCTCCATGAAATACTTCCAGAGTAGCACAAAAATTGTAACACATCGGCAGACCGGGCTGAATTGGTTCCTTCGCCGATGCTTTATAGCATGCCAGGTCAGAGTATGTCAGGTTGTCGGCGCCAACCGCCTCAAGAGTGAACAAGAAAGGCGCTGACCGCTTTGCTGAATGCTTCGGGCTGTTCCACGTTCGACAGGTGCGCGGCCTCGCGGAGAATCGAGAGTTCACTTCCCGCGATGGCCGCGTGAAGTTCTCGCGCTTGCGATGGTGGCGTGGCCTCGTCTAGTTCGCCAGCGATGATGAGTGATGGGGCGCGGACGGCGGCCAGCTTTTCTCGCAGGTCTGCTTCGCGGAGGGCTGCGCAGGCTCCCTTGTATCCCTGGGGGTCTATCGCATCGAGCGTCTCGCTGAACTGTTGCACTATCTCAGGGTGCTGCTGGCGGAATTGCTCACTGAGAAAGCGCGCGAGAACCATGTCCCGTACAGCGCCCATGCCTCCCTCGCTTACCTGAGCGATGCGTGTATTCCAACCTTCCACTGTGCCGATCCGCGCGGCGGTGTTGGCGAAGACCGCGCGAGCAACTCGCCCCGGATAATGCGCCGCGAACCACAAGGCGATCAGACCACCGAGCGAAAGACCGCAGAGATGCGCCCGCTCAATCTGTAATGTGTCCAGAAGCGTGAGGAGATCGAGTCCAAACTGCTCGATAGTATATGGCCCCGCAGGCGCATCGGAAGCGCCGTGACCCCGGCAGTCGTAGCGAATGATGCGCAGGTTGCGGCTGAGCATCGCTGCCTGGGGGTTCCACATGCGCAGATCGGTCCCAAGTGAGTTGAGCATCACGAGCGCCGGGGCATCGTCTGGCCCGTCAATGCGGTACGCGAGGCGTACCCCGTTGGCGACAAAGGAGTTCATATATTACCTCGCTCAGAGAGCATCTTACGGTAGGATTCGAGGGCGCGGTTGATAAATACGTCCGCGCTGCCCAGATACATGGTGGGGTCGAGCGCCCGATCAATCGCTTCAGGGGGAAGGATGGCCCGAATCTGTGGCTCCGCCAGAGCCGCTTGCCGCAGGCTCGCACCTGATCTCACAGCCTGCTCACAGGCTTCTTTAACAAGACGCTGAGCCTCTGGTCTGCCCAGGTGTGAAGCGAGCGCCATCGTCAGCGGCTCGGCCATAATCAGTCCCCCAGCCAGGTCGAGGTTCGCCTGCATACGCTCTGCATCAATCAGGAGGCCGCTCAACGCATCCCGAACCCGCTCGACTGCGCCAGCGGTGAAGCGGAATAGATCAGGGATAGCAGCCCATTCCGCCTGCCATCCTCCTGCGGCGCGTTCGTGTTCCTGGGCCATCGCGGACAAGATCACCGGCACCACTCCCACCGCCAGGCGCGCCGACGCGAGCGCGCCAGTCGCATCAACCGGATTGTGTTTCTGCGGCATAGCGGATGAGACGCCCTTTCCAGGGATGGCGCCCTCCGAGGCTTCGCCGACCTCGGTTTGCGCGAGAAGGGTTATATCGCCAGCTATCTTCGCCATTGCCCCGGCAATCACGCCAAGCGTTGCGGCAATTGCGGCGATGCGGTCACGCTCGGTATGCCAGGGGAGGTCCGGGGCTGGAAGGCCCAGTTCTTCGGCAAGGAGTTCTACCACCCTGGGTCCATGATTCCCCAAGGCGGCAAGTGTCCCTGCGGCCCCCCCTAGCTGTACGGCCAGTGTAGAGCGCCGATGCTCACGCAGCGCCTGTACCTGGCGCGCTGCCAGGGCCAGCCATCGCGCCGCCTTGAGGCCAAAGGTGATGGGTATTGCTTGCTGGAGCAGCGTTCGCCCGGCCATCAGCGTGTGGCGGCGCTGCTCGGCGAGCGTGGCGCAGGCTGAGCATACGCCGAGCAGCCCTTCCACGAGCAGATCAAGCCCGTCTCGCATCTGAAGCATGAGCGCGGTGTCAATCACGTCCTGGCTCGTTGCGCCCCAATGGACGAACTTCTGCGCGGCGCCTTCGATACAGGCTGTGAGCATGCGTACCAGGGGAATGGCTGGTGTGCCAGCCCGCGCTGCCTCGCGATACAGCGCCCCGACATCGAACCGATCCTCTTTGCAGGTGGCCGCGATGACTATTGCCGCCTCCTGGGGAATGACGCCCGCGCGAGCCTCCGCGCGAGCGAGCGCAGCCTCAAATGCGAGCATTCCCCGCAGGTGCGCCGCAGAAGAGAAGGCGGCAGACATGGCCGGTGTGCTAAACAATAACAGGTCTATTGGCTCGGACATGGGGCATTGCCTTTCGAAGGTGAGCCTGCTCCATCCTGGTGTGAAGGGTGCGCATCAGAGATTGAAAAATGCAGTTTCGTTCGTGCCTTGCATGATAATGTCAAAATGGTAGATGGTCGCTGCGCCATTCTGCTCGCGACGTGCCAGCAGCGTCGCCCGACGCTCTTCGGGGACGCAAAGCAATACCGGGTCGCCTACATTCGCTGGTTCATCCTCAAAGTACAGGCGGGTCATCAGGTGGTTGAGCAGGCCACGAGCAAAGAGGGTGACGCAGATGTGCGGAGCCTGCTGATGTCCATTGAAGAGGACCGGCCCTGGCTTGACAGTCTCGAACCAATAGCTGCCGTCTTCGTCTGTGCCGGAGCGGCCAAACCCCTGAAAGGACGGATCGAGCTTCGCTGGCCCTACGTCTGCCGCATGGTGATAGCGACCATAGGCATTCGCTTGCCAGATTTCGACCAGCGCGTCGGGTACGGGCGCTCCGTCGCCGTCAAGGACATGCCCCTCGATACGAATGCGCTCGCCAACTGTTTCAGGCCGGGTCAGAACGTGGCGTCGGGCGTCTTCGCGTAAGAGCGCAGGTGAGAAGAATGGACCCACCGTCTGCGAGGTGGTCAAGGGGATAGTACTCATCGTCTTGTCTCTCCTGATGGCGAAGACTCGAATGGGGTGGCGTCTGGCCCGCGCAGGACAATATCCCAGCGATACCCAAGCGCCCATTCTGGCTCGGTGACGGTATGGTCGTAAGCAGCGATCAGGCGTTGGCGCGCGGCTTCCGTTGGTACAGCGTTCAGGATGGGATCGAGGGCGTGAAGCGGATCGTCGGGGAAGTACATCTGCGTCACCAGGCGCGACAGGATGGATGGGCCGAACAGCGAGAAATGAATGTGGGCAGGACGCCAGGCGTTGGGGTGGTTCTTCCAGGGGTACGCGCCTGGGCGGATCGTCAGGAACCGATAGACGCCCGCGTCATTGGTCAAACAGCGCCCCATGCCCAGGAAGTTTGGATCGAGCGGCCCCGGCCATTGATCGCGTTTGTGAAGGTAACGGCCAGCAGCATTGGCCTGCCAGATCTCCAGAAGCGTGTTCGGTACGGGATTCCCATGATGGTCAAGGACGCGCCCGGTCATAATGATGCGCTGCCCTATAGCCTCGCCGCCAGTTCCGGCGTTCCTCGTGAGGTCGGCATCTTCCGCTGTCACGACGCTGATGGTGGGTCCAGGGCCAGTCAACTCCGAAAGCGTCAGAGGCACATCTATGAGCGCAAGCATCGGCGCCCGACGCCGCGTGGACTGATAGGCTTCATACAGGTAGGGCGGGAAAATCTCCTGATCTCCCCGAACGATGTCGCCAATCGTGATCTGGTTCATACATCCTCCTGACGTGCTTGCGGCGCATCTTCCTCTTCTGCGGCGCGGGCGCGCTGGTCTAATTCTTTCTTCGCCAGCGAGAACGCGGCGTTGGCCGCTGGTACCCCAGCGTAGACGGCTACATGGAGGAGTACCTCCGCGATTTCGCGCGGATCAACCCCGATATTCTGGCTGCCGCGCAGATGGACTACCAGTTCGTCACGACCCAGCGCCGCCAGAATCGCAATCGTGACCAGGCTTCTTGTCCTTCGGTCCAGGTCCGGGCGCGCCCAGACAGACCCCCAGGCCGACTCCGTGATGAAACGCTGAAAGTCGGCGTCAAACTCGGTCATGCGCGCCTGCGCTCGCTCGACGTACTCGCTTCCAAGTACCTCCTTGCGCGTCTGCATGCCAATATCGAAGCGTGATTCCGTCATAGCAGCATCCCTTCCTGACTCAGCAACTCAATGTCTCTCATACCTGGCTGGTAAAGGCCCGGAATGTGCGGAACCTGATTTCGATGCTCGGACAAGGGCGGGGATGGAGACCCCGGCGGGTATCCTGCCCTTCCGGTCTATTTTACTAATAATGGTCCAATAAGGGAGAGTATGTCAAGATTGGCTGCTCTACGAGCGCCTCTATAGCCGTGTTGCGCGTGGCACGAGCAGGTGGGAGATGGTATAATACAGGCAGGGAATCGCAGCTATCTAACCCTGCCGAGCAAGGTGCTGCTCTACCTTGATGAGGAGGTTTCTCATTCCTATGAGCACTGACATCAAATCCCGTAAGGGGCAACCACTGCCTATCATGCAAGCCAGGGGACCGGCTGAATATGTCCCTGGCGATCAGGAATTGCCAGTAGCCATTACCAGCCTGCGCGAAATGATTACGTGGGCGCAGAACTGGGCGCGTTCGCGCTCGATCTGGCCGCTGGGCTATGGCCTGGCCTGCTGCGCTATCGAGATGATGGCGGCAGCCCAGGCGCATTATGATCTGTCGCGTTTCGGCTCAGAGGTCTTTCGCTCCAGCCCGCGTCAGGCCGATCTGATGATCGTGGCGGGTACTGTCTCGAACAAAATGGGGCCGCGCCTTAAACGCCTGTGGGAGCAGATGCCTGATCCCAAGTGGGTACTCAGCATGGGCCAGTGCGCCAACTCTGGCGGCGAGTTTTATGACTCCTACTATACCGTTCAGGGTGTGGATACCATTGTGCCGGTTGACATCTATGTTCCTGGCTGTCCACCCCGGCCAGAAGCGCTGGTCGAGGGCATCCTGAAACTGCGCGAGAAGATCGAAAAACAGGGACTCAAACTCAAGGGTGAAGAATAGGGAGCATCTCTTATGCGCGGAGTCTTTACCGGGCTGGGCTTGACGCTCAGCCATTTATTCCGGCCAAAAGTGACGCGGCTCTACCCTTATGAGAAGCGGAAGCTGCCTGAGCGGAGCCGAGGGCTGATCGAACTGATTCAAGAAGCGGGCCAGGATACGCCTTATAACCTGAGATGCGAAGCGTGCCTGCTCTGCGAGAAAGCCTGCCCGCCACGCGCCATTACCATTGAATATCGGCCAACCCATCGTTTTCGCCATCGGCCTTACTTCTCGCCAACATCTATTGCTGGCTACTATACGCCGCGTATCTCCGAATATGCCGTTGATTATCCGCACAAGCCGGTGCCGCCGGTGGTGGCAATGCCAACCAAACCAGAATTAGAGCCAGAGACCGATCTTGCAAAAGTGGATAAGATTCTCGACCAATCTTCTTTGGAAGCTTACGATCTTGGCGGCATCATTGATCTGGTGATCGATGCGTATGGCTACCTGCCGCTGGCGGCGGCCCAGCGCATTGTTCAGGTGCGCGGCGTGGATTTGAGCGATATTTTTGGCATTGCGACAATGAGTCCAAAGTTCAAGCCAGCTCCTCTGGCGAAGGGTGTTCGCCGCAATGACCAGATGGAATATGGCCCCTCGGCGGCAACTCGCGGGAAATACGCGGAGATTAACCATAGGAGGGGACCAAGTGCCTGAGCTAGAGTATCACCTGCTGCGCCAACCAGGCCCGCCTGCTGTGCGCACGCTCGAAGAATATCGCCGCGCTGGAGGGTATCAGGCGCTGGAGCGCGCTCTTCAGCAGTTATCTCCCGATCAGGTCATTGAGCAGATCAGGGCAAGTGGGCTGCGCGGGCGCGGCGGCGCGGGCGTGCCGGTGGCTGACAAATGGCTCATCGCTCATGACGAGGTCGAGGAGCCGAAATACGTCATTTGTAATGCCTACGACGCTGATCCTTCTTCACGCATCAGCCGCACGCTGCTTGAACAAAATCCGCATCAGGTGATTGAGGGTATCGCGCTGGCCGCCTACGCAGTGGGCGCTCAGGAAGCATACCTCTTCACGCGCAGCGGCTACACCCAGGGGATTGCTGCGGTGCAGGAAGCGTTACGCGAAGCCCTGGAGGGGCGCACGCTTGGCCGCGACATCCTGGGCAGCGACTTTACCTGCTCGATCACGCTCGTGGCGGTTGATGTTGGCTTTATGGGCGGCGAAGAAACGACTCTGATGGAAATCATCAAGGGCAAGCGCGCGATGCCGCAGCAGCGCCCGCCGTATCCCGCTGTCTTTGGCCTTTGGGATAAGCCAACGGTTATCAATAATCTGGAGACGCTGATCAATGTGCCGCTGATTCTTCAGCGCGGCGCGGATGAATATCGTCGCCTGGGGACACGGCAAAGTCCAGGCACGAAGCTCTTCACGGTGTATGGGCCAGAGCCAGACACAGAGGGGCGTTTGATTGAGATGCCGCTGGGTACGACGGTGCGCCAGGCGCTGCGTCATGTGGGCATTGCCCTGAATGAGCGCGTGGCGCGCGGCGTGGCGGTGGGTGGCCCCGAAGGAGGCGTCTTGTCAGCGAGCCTTTTCGATACGCCGCTCGATTTTGAGGACGTGGAGCAGGTAGGCGCCATTATTGGTTCGGGGACTCTCGAACTCTTGTCAGTGAATACCTGTATGGTTGCCTGGGCGCGAGAGCGCAGCAAATATCTGGCTGGTGAATCGTGTGGGAAATGCGTCCCCTGCCGACTGGGCATGAAGCGCATTACCGGCACGCTGGAAGGGGTCATCAGTGACCTTGGGACGACAGATGACCTGGCGCTGCTGGAAGAGTTTGCGCGCTATGTACCCGATGGCTCACTCTGCGGCTTTGGCGTTCACGCGCCCAATGCCGTGGTGACGGCGATGCGCTATTTTGGCGATGATTTCCGGGCGCATATCGAGGAGCATCGCTGCCCGACCGGCGTCTGTACGCCGCTGCGCATCCATCGGTTTGTCAAAAAGCATGTCCTATAAAAACATGTTCTATGAGGTGTGAGTACGTACTCACGGCCCTCTGGAGGAACAGATGGCTATTCAGATTCGCAATAATAACTCTTCTGCTCAGGCGCAGCCCTTCGAGCGCAACGAAGTGGGCCAGCCGACGTTTACGCTCACCATCGACGGCAAAAACGTGCGCGCCTATGAAGGGCAAACGATCCTGAGCGTGGCCGTTGAAAATGGCATTCTCGATATTCCGACGCTCTGTGATGATGAGAAGCTGGAGCCAACTTCGGCGTGCCGCATGTGCCTCGTCGAAATTGATGATGCCGAGCGCCCGCTGCCTTCGTGTAATACCCCGGCGGCTCCTGGCATGGTCGTCAGGACACGCTCAGATAAGCTGGTACATATCCGGCGCACCAATCTGGAGATGATGCTCTCCGATCACAACGCCTACTGCCAGCCGCCGTGCCAGATTGGCTGCCCAACACATATTGACATCCCTGGCTATCTCGAATTGATTGCCAGAGGCGAAAACCGCGAGGCGGCTCGTCTGGTGACAGAGGTGCTGCCCTTCCCCTATATCCTGGGCCTGGTCTGCCCGCATCCCTGCCAGGATGTCTGTCGGCGTGGCCTGGTAGAAGAAGAGATCGCCATCTGCCGCATGCACGGCTTTGCGGCGGAGGAAGTGATCGAAGACCCGCCCACCCCCTGGCCGACGGAAGCCCCCACCGGCAGGCGTATCGCGGTGGTAGGCGCTGGCCCGGCAGGTCTGACCTGCGCGTACTATCTGGCGCTCAAGGGCCATTCGGTCAAGGTCTTCGATATGATGCCTCAGCCGGGCGGCATGCTGCGATATGGCATCCCGGAGTACCGGCTCGAAAAGAATATGATGGATAAAGAACTGGAGAGCGTCTGGCGGCTGGGTGTCGAGTTCCAGGGGAATGTGAAGCTGGGCGAAGACTTCACCGTTGATGATCTGTTTGCTCAGGGCTATGAAGCGGTCTATCTAGGTATTGGCGTCTGGACGAGTAACGAGCTTGGCCTGGAGGGCGAGGATCTGCCGGGCTTTGTGAACGCCATCACCTATCTGCGCGAGAAGACGCTGGGTCTGCCGGTGCCGGTGGATGAGACAAAAGAAGTAGTGGTGATTGGCGGCGGCTTTACCGCCTTCGACTGCACGCGTACATCGCTGCGCCTGGGCGCAAAGGTGCATACCGTCTATCGCCGCTCTATCAAAGAGATTGGCGCAACCCCGGAAGAGCGCGAGGATGGCGAGAACGAAGGCACCGATATGATCTTCATGGGGAGCCAGAAGCGCATCATCGAGAAAGATGGCCGGGTGGCAGGCATCGAGTTTGTGCGCAATAAGATGGGTGAGCCTGATGAGAAAGGCCGCCAACGCCCGATACCGATTCCTGGCTCGGAGTTTATTATCGAGTGCGATACGATCATTCCGGCCATCGGCCAGGCGCTGGAAACGGAGGTGCTGGAGCATGAGCCGGGCATTGCCATCACCAGGCGTCGGACGATTGAAACCGATCCTTATCACTTCATGACGGGGCGTAAAGGCGTTTTTGCGGGCGGCGATGCGGTGATCGGCGCTTCAACCGTAATCGAGTGTGTGGCGCAAGGGAAGCTGGCGGCGCGTTCTATGGACGCCTATTTGCGCGGCGAGGATATGGCCGAGGTTTCACGGCGCATCGAGACGGAAGAGCGCGCCCCTGATCTGTTCGATATTGTGCCTTACAAGCCGGTTGAACCCCAGGTCAAAATGCCGATGCTGCCTTATGAGGAGCGCAAGCGCAACTTCCGACTAATCGAGTCGGGCTATCTTCAAGAGCAGGCGCAGCGCGAATCAGCGCGCTGCTTGCAATGCGCCTGCCCTGCCGCTGGGCAGTGCGATCTGCAAAAGTTCAGCATCGAATATGGCCTGACAGATAACCGCTTCCATGATGGCGAAGCGAATGATTATCATGACTATGAAGTGGATGTCTCGCACAGCTTCATCTTGCGCGATCCCAACAAGTGCATCAACTGCACGCAATGTGTGCGCGTCTGTCATGATGTGATTGGCCCCAACTGCTATGGCATGTTCGGCAAGGGCTTCGATACGATTGTTTCGACGCCGTTCAATGTCTCGCTGCACGATACCGATTGCGTCTCCTGCGGCGCGTGTGTGCAGGTCTGTCCCACTGGATCGCTGATGATGGCAGAGCGCGAGCTGGTGAAGTACGATTTCGCGCTGGACCGCTGTATCTTCTGTGGCGACTGCGTGGAGGTCTGCCCACACGGCGCGCTGGGCGAGACGCCGAACTTCGAGTTGTCCTTCTACAACCGCTTTGGGCCAGGCGTCAACCTGCATATGGATGATCTGGCAAATGCGCCCAACTATCTGGTGCGCGAGCGTGTGCCACGCAAGCCGGAGGATGGGCCACTGGGGCCAGAGCCACTGGTGCGTCCGCTGCCTGCGCGACGCATCCGCGAATAAACTGGCGGCACAGAGGGCAGGCTGGAAGAAACGCACTGACGGTTCTTCCAGCCTGCCCTCTGTGCTGAAACAACAAAGGGCTGTCTTCTTATTGGGGGCCAGGCTTTAGTGGCCCCTTTGTCATATCGAGAATACACAGCCGGACGCCGAAGGGATCGGCAATGACCGCGCATTTTCCTATAGCAATATCAAAGGGTGCAGCCAGGATGCGACACCCCTTCGTTGCCAGGATGCCCATAGCAATCATCACATCATCAACCAGATAATGCACTTCAACGGAGGAGGGAATATCAGGCTTGCAATGCAAGACGATCTCGGCATCCGTTTCAGGGAAAGCCAGACCAGCCGATTGCTCATCCCACCAGACGGGCTGAAGCCCAAAGACTTCAGTATAATAGGCAATAGCTGCTGATACGTCTTCGACTCGAATCATCACGCAATCAATCTTTCGGAGCATGATCGCTCCTTTCTGAAAGCCGCTTGCCTGAAAGCCGCTTGAGAGATAGACAGGGGTCTTACAGAAACTATATTGGCTATTCCTGACATCTCCTGTCTTCTTCTGTGCGACATTTCTCCCTGGTGGTTCGTCGTTGCTTGCGAAGGGGCGTGATTTCGTCTATACTGAAGCCTGGACTTATTGACTACATATTACTCAGGAGTTAATCAGCATTATGCCCAAGAAGCCACCGCGTCACTCATCTGCCCAGCATCGTCCACAGCCAAAGAGAAAAGATGTGCTGCTGGTTCGCTCTTCCTCCACTACCTCAGTAGCGGAGGCTGCTGAAGAAGAAGCGACAGCGAAGAGCAAGCCAGGGGCGACTAAAACGAAGCCCGCCAGCGCCGCGCCGAAAGCAGCAGAGCGTTCTACAGCAACCGTCATCAAGCGCCCAGGGACCACCACGAAATCCGGCGCTCAGCCTACACGAGTGCTGCCTGGCTCGCAGCGCGCTGGTCGTCCTGGGCAGCGTAACGCAGCGCGGCCCGGCCAGCGCCTCGTGGTTGGCCGCCAGGCGAATCTGGTCAGCGCCGAACATTATCGCTATGTGTTGAAAGATTTGCGGCTGATCGGTATTCTTGCGGCGGTGATGTTCTCGATTATTATCGCGTTGACTTTTATCTTGCCCCATGTGCTGACATATTAAGCGAACCGCTGGACACGCCAGTCCGGTTGAGCGAGGACTGACTGGCAATCTCACCACGCAAAAAGCGCCAGACTCACGAACGTTCGTGAGTCTGGCGCCGCGCTCTTCAGGCGCTTTTAGTAGCGTCTTTGGAGATAGCCGCTCGTGATCGGCTCACCCTGGCGATGGGAAGCAGGGATCGTTACGCCCAGGACACGCTCTATAGCCATTGTATGGCAACACGTTCCCCAATCAGAGAAGAAGCGGCAGGTGCAGCTCCAGTTCCCCTCATGGAAAGTTGTGGTATAGGAATCATTTTCACCGCGAAAAGATGCTTCAAAATGGTTGAATTGGATGCGATCTGGCTCTTCCGAATAACGCTTCGCCTTCGCAATTTTGCCGATCATGCTCGAATGCACGGCGGGTACCTGCCTTTCAAAACGTGTTCACACGCGTTTGATTGCTATACTTGCCTGGCTGATAGACCTCAGCACGATCACCCCACTACAAGCTATCTAACGCTTCCTGGTAGACGGTAGGACTCTAAAGGATGACATCTTTGGATGTCCTGTGACATCAGAGATGGTGTTCGTGGTTATGCTGCTCATATGGTATCTTTACGCGCTGTCAGAAGTGGCCTCACCTCCTTTTTCAACACGGCTTCTATCCGGCGCCGCGCAGACCCCTGGTTGGGGGCCTCAACAAGAGAGGGCTACACTGCCCGCGAGTGACTACACCTGATCGGTGCGATAGAAGACTGCGAACCACACAAAAAAAGCACCAGGACAGGATTCCCCTAGCGCTTTTTGCTCTGTTTTGCGTTTCCCTGGTGCGCCTTCTGGCGCGCAACAGGAAGGGCGCGTGTTGTCAGCAGTCTTGGCATTCTCTTAACACCCCTGGAGTCAATAGTACTCCGGTGAAGAGCCGTCCATTACGTGAGTGAGCTAATTATAACATCAACTGTGGCGAAAGTCCAGCAATCGCAACCGTAACCAGCTTTTTTTACCTGCTGCTAGAGTTCCGAGATACCCTCTTCCAGAGCAACGATGGTGTCAGGCCCGTAACTGATGATGCTTTTGGCCGATACAAGGCGTCGGGGGCTGCCGAGACGATGCGGAATGCCGGTTTTTTCAGCCGTAAGCTCCAACGCCATCAGCGTTCGGCTTGCCGGGTCGATGCGCAACTCCTCAACAGTTCCCAGCAGTTGACCCCTGTTGCTGTGTACTTGCCTCCCCATGAGGTCCGATGCTTTGGGGAGGTTATATAACCAGGAGACATCCTGCCCCGCGAGCGTTCCCGGCGGAAAGGTCACGGCGTCTGCCCCTATAGCGGCGCTCGCTGCGGGAACCAGCGTTGGCTTGTGCAGGAGACTCCCTTTGGTGGAAAAAGCCTGAATTGCTTGCCGTTGTTGATCAAAGATCAGGTCGTGTACCGTACCAATATTTTTGCCCGCCGTAATGTCTATGAGCGGGTGGCCGCGCAGCTTGGAAAACGTGACCCACTGGGCGTATCCAGGTGGTACACTTGGCGCAGGCGCTTGAGGCGGTTGCGCAGACGGAGCGCCTGGCGCTTGAGGCGCAGACGGCTCCTGGCCTTGAATTGGCTGCCTGTATGCGCTCTCAGGGGCTTGAGGCGCAGGTTGGACAGGGGGCGTGTCGGGTAGGGGTGGTAAGGGTGGCGGTGGTGGCTGACCAGGCGGTTGGGTTGGCTCGCCAAATGCGTTACCGAAAGGTGGTTGGAGTGGAGGTGGCTGCTGCATTGCTGTAACTCCTTTGTGAATACACTGTGAACAAACGAATATGAGCAAACGAAAAGCTGAATAGGACCAATTGGCTGTCGGATCTCTTCTCCTAACTCTGCGCTGCAAGATGTATACCGCCGCGCTGCGCAGCGAAGCTGTTTCATACGCTTGCTGGCAGGAGCAGCGGAGGGGAATCAGATAGCCTGGTTGAGCCGTAATTTGCTATACTACATTGAGTACGAGGGTACTCATGGCTAGAAAGGTGGAAATGATCTGTTTGTTTCTCTTGCTATGCCCGGGCGCTAGTGTTTGCTGCCTTGAACAAGAGGCTTCGCCCGCCAGCTTCTATACGAGAGGAGGAAGCGGGCGCGCGAGAACGTGAGCCGCCGTGAGCCGCTATGAATATGCCAAAGATCTCTGGATTTCTAAAGGGGGCCAGGAGCATGAATTGGATGGCGCCTCTACTGGCGGCCTTGCTTGTGTTGAACGCTGGTGGGGATATGTCTTCTCCAACAAAGCCAGGGAGGGCCGTTCGGGCGATTCCCGCGCTTTCTGGCTTGCCGCTGGCTGCGCTGCAAGGCAAGCTGGCCGGGATGCTCTCGCCTGATGCAACGCTGACCCTCAACATTGGTTTGCCCATTGACCACCAGAAGCTCGACCAGGTTGTTCAAGAGGTCTATGATCCCTCCTCGCCCAACTACGGCCATTACCTCACGCCAGCGCAAATTGCCAGGCAGTTCGGCGCTTCGGATGAAACCATCCAGAAAGTCAGCGGCTGGCTCACCAGCCAGGGCTTTCAGGTAGTTGATACGAGTCCCCTGCATACCAGTCTGGTCGTTCAGGCAAATGTCTCGCAGATTACGAAAGCGTTCCAGATTCTCCTTCAGGTGCGCTCACTCGATGGCCGCACCTTCTTTGGGCCAGGCGGCGCCCCAACGCTGCCTTCGGCTATTGCGCCGCTGATTACCTCGATTACTGGCTTGAGTAATTTTACGCAAATCACGCGCACCCCCCTTCAACTGATGAACACTCCGGGCAGAATTATCCCCAGGGCCGATCAGCAGCCCGCTGCTGGCGATTGCACGCTCTATGGCGTCCTGGGCGGAGTGACGCGCGACCGGATTGCGCGCGCCTACGCGCTCGATCAGTTGTATAAACAGGGCTTCCAGGGCCAGGGAATGAAGATTGGCGTGGTGGAACTTGACGACCCGTATAGTCGCAACGATGTCGCTAATTATGCGGCGTGTAATGGCGCGCAGCTCCACCTGCGCAATATTCAGGTTGGTAGCCCATTGCCTCCTGGCTCTGGCGCAGGCGAGGCAACGCTGGACCTGGAAATAATTGCCGGGCTGGCCCCCGAAGCGGAGATTCTGGATTATCAGTCTCCGCTGTCTGATAACGTGGGCTTTATTGAAGTCCTCAATAAAATAGCCGCCGACGATCAGGTGCAGGTGGTCAGCGTGAGCTATGGCGCGGGAGAGGACCAGTTCGATGCGGCGTATATGTCGCAATTCAACGATACGCTTGAATTGCTGGCAGTTGAGGGCATCAGCGTGTTTATCGCCAGCGGCGACTGCGCTGCTTTTACCGATGGCGTGTTTGGACAGCTTGCGGTGAGCTTTCCGGCGAGCGCCCCTTGGGCCATTGGCGTTGGTGGCACAAGCTTTCTGGGGAATAGCGAGATCGCCTGGTCGCAATCCAACCCCGACAAAAAGCGCTGCCAGAATACCTGGGGTACAGGCGGCGGCCTGAGCAAGAATAAGGAGTTCGCCCGCCCGATCTGGCAAACTGGCCCTGGGGTACAAAATCAATTCTCGAACAAGAATCGCCAGGTACCCGATGTGGCTGCGGTTGCCGACAATATTTCTATCTATTATCAGAGTTTCTGGCAACCAGTTGGCGGGACCAGCGCATCAGCGCCCATGTGGGCAGCCGGGGCTGCGTTGGTGAACCAGGCGCTCCAAAAGCAAGGGAAAGGGTTCCTGGGTGGTGTGCCTACCTTCTATCAAATTGCAAACCATCCCGGTAAGTACCATCCATTCCACGATATTACGCAGGGTGATAACCTGTTTTATAAAGCTGGATCGGGATGGGATTACACGACTGGCCTGGGATCTGCCAACTTCCTTGACATTGCCAGCTTGCTTGGAGCCGCTTAAGGGCAGCATCAAGGGGGAGCGTGGTAGGCCAAACTTACAAATCAGCCTGCCACGCTCCCCATCTCGACTATCTGTCTCCTAAAAGCATGAGCAGGCTCCGACAGAACGGCGCTCGACAGTCAGATGGTCATAGACCTGGCGAATCTGCGCGGCTACAGTGCGCCAGCTATAGCGTATTACTGATGAGCGCGCCCTGGCGCGCAGTTCTTCGAGCAGGTCGGTATCGCTGAGCACTGCGTCGATCTTTTCGGCCAGGAGGCCAGCGCAGCGCCAGGGGATGAGGAAGCCGTTCTCACCATCGCGCACGATATAAGGCAATCCCCCAACTTTAGTAGCGATGACAGGGGTTCCACAGGCCAGGCTCTCTACGGCAACCAGGCCGAAACTTTCATAATAGGATGGCACAATCAGCAGATCGGCGGCGCTATAAAAGCGCGGCAGTTCTTCCTGGGGGATAGCGCCTTGAAAGCGAACCTCTGCTTCCACGCCTTGCGCGCGGGCAACCACGCGCAGCCGGTCTAATTCAGGGTCGTCCTCCAGGTTGCCGCCAACCAGGACCACTGTTGCCGGTTGTTGCAGCAGCCCTGCTGCTTGAATGAGCATCTCGCCGCCCTTCAGCGGATCGGGTCGCCCAACAAATAAAAGCGTTGGCTGACCATTGAGTCCCAGGGAGGCTCTGGCCTGCTGGCGGTCCTGGGGTTGGAAGTGGCGCAGGTCCACCCCACAGGGAACGATGGTCATCCGCTGCGGGCAGATACCATAGATACGCGCAATCTGATCGCGCTCGTGTGGCGTGGCGACGGCGATCCGGTCTGCGCTGGCGATGATGCGTCCTTCATATTCAAGGCGCAGGGGCGTTTCCCGTTCGTCCGGGCGCGCCTGCTGTTTCAAGCGCGCCAGGGTGTGGAACATGGTCATATGCGGAATGTCCCAGGTTTTGGCAAGCTGCATCCCGGCCACGCCGGAAAGCCAATAATGGCTGTGGATCACGTCATAGGCGTGCCGCTCGCATTCGGCGAACTGCTGTACCCGGCGCACAAATTCTGGGATATGCTGGAAGAGGTCGTTTTTAGGGAGCCTGGCGATGGGGCCAGCCTTGATGTGTATCACGCGAACGTGTTCGTTGAGGGGGAGGATGCGAGGAGTAGTCGGGTCAGTCCAGCGGGTAAAAATATCAACCATGAGACCACGTTTGCCCAGTTCGCGGGCCAATTCTCGAACGTAGACGTTCATGCCTCCGGCTTCTACGCTCTTGCCAAGCGGCGCCAGCGGCGAGGTATGCAGGCTGAGCATGGCAACTCTAAAGCACATGGCCCACCTCGCTTTGCCGCTCGGTTTCACGGGCTAGGGCGCAGATGCGCGGCCAACGTCCCTCGCTTTCTGCCAGAGCGCGCTGAGTCTGGCTCAGCCCGCCATTGGCATCGCAGAGTGTAATCACTGTT
Organism: Ktedonobacterales bacterium; assembly: GCA_036557285.1. Taxonomy (NCBI): domain Bacteria; kingdom Bacillati; phylum Chloroflexota; class Ktedonobacteria; order Ktedonobacterales; species Ktedonobacterales bacterium. Next base: position 17,278 of record DATBHW010000033.1, on the reverse strand, counting down.
CGTCCTTCCTTAAAAGTACGCTTCATTCTGTGTAGTATTGTAGCATAGCCTGTCCAGGCAGATGTGGGCGCTCATTCGCTTAGCTGGTGGCCTGTGCTGGCGCGCTCGGCGTGACTGCGGTTGTTGGGAGGTGTGCCGTTGTTTGTGTGCTGCGGCGGCGCTGCGGCCTCATCCTCGCCTGCCTGATGATGGTCCTCTACGTGGCGGATGACTTTCACTTTGGTGATACGTCTTCCCCTGGTTGAAAGGACCGTCATGGCGAGGTTTCGGTATGAGACCTCATCGCCTACGCTGGGTACTTTATCCAGTTGAGCATAGACAAAGCCGCCCAGTGTATCGTAATCTTCATCCGTGAGCCTTGTATCGAGAACCTCATTGAAATCATCAATGCTGATCTTAGCATCAATGATATATTCGTTATCACCAATTCTCTCGTAGAGAATCTCTTCTTTATCGTACTCGTCCTGAATGTCGCCAATAATCTCTTCTACAAGGTCTTCAATGGTCACAAGGCCGGCGACGGACCCATATTCATCAACGACAATCGCCATATGGACGCGCTGATGCTGAAGCTCGTGCAGCAGATCATCCAGTTTCTTGGATTCAGGGACAAAGTAGGCCGGACGCACAAAATCGCGTACCTTTGCCTGGGTGTTGCCCTGACGCAAGTGGCGTAGGAGGTCTTTGGCGTAGAGGACACCGATAAGATTATCAATGGTATCTTCATAGACCGGAATGCGCGATTGCCCACCCTGCATGATAAGTGTGGCGGCCTCATCCAGCGTGTCTTCGCTCTCCAGCGTGACCATATCAATGCGCGGTATCATGATTTCCCGCACCGGGCGATCACCTAACTCGAAGATACTGTGAATCATCTCCCGCTCTTCTTCTTCGATAACCCCTTCCTCTTCACCCACCGCCACCAGCATGCGCAATTCTTCTTCGGTGACGAAGGGGCCACGTCGGCGGACGCGCCCACCAAAGAGGCGCACCAGAGACGAGGTGATTGCGCCAAGAAACCTGATGACCGGAGATAGAAACCAGGCCGCGCCGCGCACAGGATTCACCAGAACCCGCGCCCAGCGCTCCGGGTTCTGGATGGCGGCTGTCTTGGGGGCAATCTCGCAGAAGATCAGCACTATTAGCGCGATCAGGAGGGTGGAGAGCAGTTCCCCCCAGCTTGCGGAGAGTCTGAGGGCCAGGAGCGTTGCCAGCGTCGCGGCCACGATTACCGCCACGTTGTTTACTACCAGAATGGTGGTGAGGAACTTGTTGGGTTCGGCCAGCAGCCGCTCAATCCTCTGGGCCGTCATATCTCCCTCTGCCACCATATTTTTGATTTTGATGCGGCTGACCGAGGTAAGCGCCGTTTCGGCGGCTGATGAACAGGCCGATAGGATCAGCGCGATGATGATCCCCAAAAGCTGGAACCATTCGGCGGCAGTAAACCCGGAAATGGCTGCGCTGGTATCCTGGGAGGAAGCGGCCAATGACGCAAGGGGCGCCAGACTGTGATGGGCGCTCAGGGCGCTGTAGACAGTAAAAAGAAGTGCTAACGGACTAGATGAACCACTACTATCCATAGAGATCGCTTACTCCTCTCCCTCTCCACGCGCTGGCGCGTCGGGCGGAGTCGGCGGCGTTGATTCTCCTTCCTGCTTCGTGTGTACACGACGAATCGGGCGGGCAGGCATGCCAACCACGAGCGTGCCTGGCGCGACATCATGGTTGACGACAGCGCCCGCGCCCGTTGTGGCGCCTTGTCCCATAGTGACGGGAGCGATAAACAAGGTATCGCTGCCGACGGAGGCGCCATCTTCAATCAAGGTTTTCTTCTTAATCGGCGTGCCGTCATAATTGCAAGTGATCGCCCCTGCGCCGATGTTGACGTTTTCCCCAACGGTCGCATCGCCCATATAGCTGAAATGGTGCATCTGCGTACCCGCGCCGATAAAAGACTTTTTGACCTCGGCGTAATTCCCCAGATGTACATTGGTGGCGAGATGCGCCCCTGGCCGGAGGTGACTCATCGGCCCAACATGGACGTTTGCTTCCAGAGTTGCCTCTTCCAGCCAGGAACCAACGATCTCACACTGATTACCAATCTGGCTGTCTCTGATGACGCTGTGCGGGCCAATGACGCACTCGCTGCCAATGGTGGCGCTGCCGCTGATCGTCGTGAAGGGGTGGATGACAGTATCCTGGCCGATCTTGACACTGGCGGCAATAAACGTGCTGGCGGGATCGATAATGGTGACACCGCTCAGCATCAGCCGCTCCAGGATGCGGCGGCGCACCAAGCTTTCTGCCTGGGCAAGCTGTACCCGATCATTGACGCCCATCACCTCATCCAGCGGCGCGCTGACGGTGGGGATGGTATAGCCTTGCTTCGCTGCCATCTCGACCAGATCGACGAGATAGTACTCGCCGCTGATGGCGTTACGCTGGACGTGCGGCAGATGTTCCCAGAGCCAGTCGGTCCTGATGCAATAGTGCGAGGTATTCACTTCCGTAATCGCGCGCTGCCAATCGCTGGTGTCCTTCTCCTCAACAACCGCACAGATACGCCCGCGCTCATCGCGGACCACGCGCCCGTAGCCGGTTGGGTCTGGAGCCTGGGCGCTGACAAGGGCGAGCGGGCTGTCGCTCTGGCGAAAAGCTTCGAGCAATGACCGCAGCATTTTTGTGGTCAGCAGCGGCGCGTCGCCTGGCAGAATCAGCGTATACGCAGGCGATGGCGAGAGCGAGGAGAGCGTTGGTTGTGCGGCCAGTACGGCGTCGGCGGTGCCAAGTTGGGCGCTCTGGGTGGCAAAGAGGCAGCGGCCAGCAAAGGCGCTGCGAATGGAGTCAGCATCCTGACTGACAACCACTACTATTGGCGGAGGGTCATCTGACGCTTCGCCGGGCGCAGAGGTTTCAGAATTGGTCGCCAATCCCTCTATAGCGGTCAGCGTATGCTCCAGAAGCGGGCGACCGGCCAGGGGGTGAAGCACTTTGGGCAACCGGGATCGCATTCGCGTCCCTTTCCCGGCTGCCAGCACCAGTGCAGCAAATCCTCTCATGATCGCAGTTGCGCCTCTCAGGAAATAGCCCAGGAAAAATCTGTAGGGGCTGGGGCGCCAGGATTCGAACCTGGGATCGCGGATCCAAAGTCCGCTGCCTTACCGCTTGGCCACGCCCCAATAGGTTGATGAGTCACGGTGGCTGGCTCTCATGTATAATACGCTATTGTGATATGGGTGTCAAGATGCCGCCTGCCTTGCTGTTTCACCGGCAGCTTCAGTGCAACTCCGCTGGCGGTTGCACTGATGCGGCTTCCCCTTGTATACTAACAAGAGATAGCGGAAATCTCCCTGCGTTCCGCGCAACCATGTATCCAGGTAGGCGCGGGCAGAGGCCACGTTTCGAGGAACCAATTCATGGGTTTGGAGCAACAACCCGCGCTTGATGCACCGCGTCCCCGCGAAGATTGTGCGTTTTGTGTCCGTCAAGACCTCCATAATATCCTGACTGAGAGCCAATCGTTCTTTCTGCTTGCCGATCACGCGCCCTTGATCGAGGGACATATCCTGCTGGTCCCGAAGGAGCATTATAGCTGTTATGGCGCGTTGATCCCGGAACTGGAGGAGGAGTTTTTGTGGATGAAGGCCAGGGTTGCCGAGTTTTTGAGCCAGACGTATCGCCCGCCAGTTTTTTTTGAGCATGGCATCTTTCGTCAGACGGTTTATCACGCGCACCTGCATTGTTTTCCCTTTGGGCCAATTCAACTTGATCTCTCTGCATATCATCCCCATCCTGCTCCCAACCAGGAGGATCTACGCGAGTGGCACGCGCAGCAGGGCCAGTATTTCTATTTTGAGCAACGAGTGGGAGAAGGTCAGCTTTTTCTACCCGAAGAGGTACGCTATTTCTCGTTCCTGGGGGCGCTGCGCAAAGAGGCAACAGCGACACAGGACGCCTGGCGTCCGTCTGATGAACGGCGGGTCAATGGGCGGCCCAAGATTGAGTCGCTGCTTCAGAAGTGGCGGGAGTTTGCCCAGGAATACAATACTGATGAAAGCCGACCCGGCCAAACGGCAAGGGCGCAGCACGAAGGAGATGGCGACGATGGCGATAGAGATTAAACGTGTCGGGGTCGTGGGATGCGGTTTGATGGGCAGCGGCATTGCCCAGACCTGTGCCCAGTCGGGCTACATGACGCTGGTGCATGAGGTAAATCAGCAACTGCTCGATAAAGGGCTGGCGCGCATTCATGGCGCATGGAGTATGCTGGTGGATAAGCAGAAGTTGAGCGAGGGACAGGCGCAGGAGGCGCGGGATCGCCTGCGCGGAACGCTGAGCTTGGAAGATTTCCGCGACTGTGATCTGGTGATCGAGGCGATTATCGAGAATATGGATGAGAAGCGCAAGCTCTTCCCCCAGCTTGATCGCCTCTTGCGGCCCGAAGCCATCATTGCTACGAATACCTCTTCACTGACGATCACGGAGATGGCGGCTGTGACCAATCGCCAGGATAAGATTGCGGGCCTGCACTTCTTTAATCCCGCGCCGGTGATGAAGCTGGTAGAAGTGGTGCGCACGATTGCCACCAGCGAAGAGACGGTTGAGATGCTGAAAGGCTTTGCTCGCTCGCTGGGCAAGACGCCTGTGGTTGCCAAAGATCGCGCGGGTTTCATCGTCAACTTTCTGCTGATTCCTTACATGCTGGCGGCGGTGCGCATGTATGAGCAGGGCTTTGCGACGATGGAGGACATTGATACCAGTATGAAGCTGGGCTGCGGCTATCCAATGGGGCCGTTTGAGCTGCTCGATTACGTGGGGCTGGATACCACGCTCTACGCGGCCCAGGCCATCTACGATGAGTTCAAGGACGCGATCTACGCGCCACCGCCGCTGCTCAAGCGGATGGTGCTGGCCGGGCGCTATGGCAAGAAGAACGGCAAGGGCTTTTACAACATGAGTGAGCTTTAACCGAGCCGCCCGCTGTCCGTCTGGGACAGCGGCGCTACGCGCAATGCGCTCATTGTTTGCCCGATGAATCACTTGCCATGACAGAGCTTGTATTTTTTGCCGCTGCCACAATAGCAGGGATCGTTGCGGCCAATGCGACGCGGGTCTACGGGAGGCGTGTTAGCTTTGCCCGCTGGCCTGGCCCCGGCTTTTTGCGCGGGATGTGGGCCGCGCGCTCCGGCAAAAGTTGGCTGCTGCTTCGGCCTGGGCTGCGGCCCCTGTGCGCGGGCTGCGGCGGCTGGAGCCTGGCCCTTGTGGCCGTTGGTGGCCTGGCCTGCTTTCGTGTTCCCGTTCACTTTGCCATGCCCGTTGCCAGAGGGCGGGGGGAGCATTTTCGGCGCGCGGACGCCGCTCACGCTGTCTGATTTTGCCTGGCCGCTGGCGGCGGCGATCTGCTCCAGATTCGTGCGCATATTGCGTGGCAAAGCTCTGGGCCTGGGCTGCTCCTCAATTTTCCGCGTAATCTGAACGCGCATCATCTGATCGCCGATGTCGTGCTGGATGGCGAGCTTGAGATCATCAAACATCTTGAACGCTTCGCGCTGGAACTCGACTTTGGGATCGCGCTGCCCTACCCCACGCAGGCCAATGCCGGCGCGCAGGATGTCAATCGCATCAATATGGTCCATCCAGAGCCGGTCTACCACTTGCAGCATGAACTGCCGCTCAACGGAGCGCATGATCTCGTCGCCTTTGTTTTCCCCTTCGTCAGCGAATTCCTGGCGAACCTTCTCCTCTTTGGCTTCATATGCCTGATGCGCCAGTTCGATCAGACTGTCGGTGAGGTCTTGACGCTTGAGGGTGTTGAGGTTGTCGGGGAATATCTCATCAGGTACCTCGAACCAGGGCTTGAGCGCCTGAATCAATTCATCCAGCCCCCAGTTTTCCGGGGCGTTGGCCTGGGTATGGATGCCCACCAGGCGCTCGATCTCTGCTTCGATCATTTGCAGAATCTTGGGGTGCAGGTTGGCGTGTTCCAGAATCTCGCGCCGGTCAGCGTAGATGACCTCGCGCTGCTTGGCGATCACATCGTCATAATCAACCACGTTTTTGCGAATATCGAAGTTGAAGCCTTCGACTTTGGTCTGCGCCTGTTCGATGAACTTGCTCGCCAGTGGGCTTTCGATAGGTATGCTGTCATCCATGCCCACAATATCCATCAGGCGAGAGACGCGATCAGTGCCAAAGCGGCGCATCAGTTCATCTTGGAGAGAGAGATAGAAGCGCGAAGAGCCAGGGTCGCCCTGGCGGCCAGAGCGGCCCCGCAACTGATTGTCAATGCGCCGCGCCTCGTGGCGCTCTGTGCCAATAATGTGTAGGCCGCACATAGTAAGTTCGCGCTCGTACTGCTCGGCCCGGCGGCGGTCGGCTTCTTTGGCGACTGACTTGCGCTGTTCCGGGGTGGCCTCCGCCGGGTCAATCTCTTTTTCGCGCAGCACATCGTCTTCCCACGCGCGCATAAAGCGGACGTAGCGTTTGCGGGCGTCGGCCTCGGCTTTCTGGCGCTGCTCGCTGGTGGTTTCGTCCGGGCCGATCTTGCGTTCGGCCAGGATGTCTTTGAGATGCTGCTCGACGGTCTGGCAGGCGCGAAGCTGCTCGACACGCAGCACGCGCTTGCGGTCCTCTTCGCAGCGTTTTTGGGCCTCTGCGAGCGCGTCTGCGCGGTCATCTTCGGTTGCCATCTCCAGATCAATGTCCCACTCATGCAGGATGCTCTCGACAAATTCGGCGGGATTGCCGCCCAGCAGGATGTCGGTGCCGCGACCGGCCATGTTAGTGGCAATGGTCACAGCGCCGCTGCGCCCGGCATTGGCGATGATGTGCGCCTCTTTTTCATGGAACTTCGCGTTCAGAATGTTATGCTCGATGCCTTGGCGGTTCAGCTTTTGCGCGAGGTATTCCGAGAGTTCGACGGAGGTTGTACCCACCAGCACCGGCTGCCCGGCTTCGTGGCGCTCTTTGATCTCTTCGACCACGGAGTCAAACTTGCCCTCTTCCGTCTTATAGATCAGGTCGGCCATGTCATCGCGGATCATTGGCTTGTGTGTGGGAATGACCATCACATCCAGTTTGTAGATTTTGTTGAACTCTTCGGCCTCTGTGAGTGCTGTGCCGGTCATGCCTGCCAGTTTCTTATAGAGGCGGAAATAGTTCTGGAAGGTGACGGTGGCAATCGTGCGATTCTCGTTCTGGACCTTGACGTTTTCTTTGGCTTCGATAGCCTGGTGCAGCCCTTCGTTGTAGCGTCGGCCAATCATCAGGCGACCTGTAAACTCATCAACGATAATCACTTCGCCATCTCTGACGATATAGTCCTTATCGCGCTTGAAGAGCGCGTGGGCTTTGAGGGCGTTGTCCAGATAGCGCGTCAGGTGCATATCGGCATAAATATTTTTGACGCCCAGCACGCGCTCCATCTTTTCAATACCAGCGTCGAGGATGGCAACCGTATGTGACTTGGCATCAACGAGATAATCGTCCTCTTCTTTCAGGCGCGGAACCAGCCTGGCGAATCTGGCGTACATCTCGGCAGATTCTTCGGCCTGCCCTGAGATGATCAGCGGGGTGCGCGCCTCGTCAATCAGGATGTTGTCTACCTCGTCTACAATAGCGTAATTGAGCGGGCGCTGGGCGCAGTAGACCAGATCGGGCGACATATTGTCGCGCAGATAATCGAAGCCAAACTCGTTGTTGGTACCGTAAGAAATATCGGCCTGATAGGCTTCGCGGCGTTCTGGCCCCTGGGGGTTCTGCGTGGTCAGAATGACGCCAACCTTTAGCCCTAGAAACTCGTGGATGCGCCCCATCCATTCGCGGTCGCGTTTGGCGAGGTAGTCGTTGACCGTGACCACATGCACGCCCAGGCCCGGCAGGGCGTTCAGATAGGATGGCAGCGTGGCGACCAGCGTTTTGCCTTCGCCAGTGCGCATTTCGGCGATCTTGCCCTGGTGGAGAACGAAGCCGCCAATCATCTGCACATCGTAATGGCGCAGGCCGATGGTGCGCCTGCTCGCTTCACGCACGACAGCAAACGCCTCCGGGAGTAATTCTTCGAGGATCTCATCGCGCTGCTTTTCGCGCTCCTCATCATCCTCGGCATCTTCAACAGCAGCGTCAATCAATTGACGGAACTCAGCGGTTTTGGCACGCAAATCCTCGTCGCTCAGCTTCTCTATCTCCGGCTCCAGGTCGTTGATGCGGACAACGATGGGTCGGATTTTCTTCAGCTCGCGCTCGTTCGGATCACCCATAATCTTTGTGATAATGCTCATTGGCGCCAATCACCCCTTTATTTCGTGCAGCAGCGCGACGATTTGGCGTTTCGCTCGTTGTTTGATTATAGAGAAGCAGTATTATTTTGAGCAGGCCCGCAGCGTGAGAACCTTTACCCTTGCTCACGCTCTATCAACGAATGGGAAGAGGCGGTTGTCGCAGCCAGTTCCCCATCAATTCTCTGTCATTATAGCACACAAGAGGCGACAGGCGGCCCCGCTGATGAGACGATAGGATCGGCCAGCACAGAAAAAGACGCCAGAGGGGCTAGCTTTTTCTAAAAGGCTGCGTTATACTAAGCGGGCTTGGGGATCATCAGAGGAGGAGCCACTTTTATACTTACAGGTCGTATGGTATAGGGCTGATGCTATTGGCTTTGCCTGATAAGAGGATTTATTGGAGGTCGTCATGATAAGGCAGTTTTGTAGGCGGATCGCGCGAGTTTTCGGCGGTCATGGCGGAGTACGCAACCTTACGGTTATCTTTATTATTGTTGCCGGTTTGCTGCTCTCGTGCTGTTTCGTTCTGGTGGCTGTGGCTAATGGTACGCCTGGCACAATTGCCGAGGCAACTGCGACCCCAGGTGGTGGTCCCCAGGGTCAGATAAGTACGCCCACCCCGACACCGACGACGGCTGTTGTGACGCCGACACCTACGCCCACCACGCCGTCTGTGACTCCTTCACCCACCCCCCCCTCTAACGATGTAACACCTACGCTGCCTCCCTGCAATGGGACGCCAACTGGCAGTGTTCCATGCAAAGGGCCGAATACTGGCGGTGGCCCAGGGAGTGGCCCACAGAGCGATGTGGAAAGTGGCGGCACGTCGGCGTTTCTGCTGGTTGCTTTGCTCTCGCTAGTCTTCATCGCTGGCGGCGTCACTGCTGCCCTGCGCGTTCGTCGCGCGCGTGGCCGCTGAGCATCGGCTAAGCAGGAGAAGAGGCGTGCAAAGAAACACACGCCCCTTCTCCTGGGGTGTTGCTTCGCTTGTTTCTAACGGGTCCAGAAGCCCTGTGGGTCGCATTCGCGGATAATCCTGAGTTCATCAGCGGTAGGCGCGGGCGTTGGCGCAAGTTCAGGCGAGCAGCGCAGCGCCCAGCCAGTATTCGCCTGTACTTCGTCGGCGCTGGTGAAGGGATGATAGGATCGCAAAAAGGCTTCCCCGGTTTCAGCATCAAAGCCCAGCACACCCAGCGTGGTGATGACGGCGCTGGGTCCGCCGCGCGGCAAGCCGACACGCTGCCGCCAGTTTTCGCCCTCGCCATAGCCGGAACTGGTAATAAAATCCACACGCTCGCGGAAACGGCGCTTATCGTGCGCCAGGATGACGGCCAGCCTCCCCGCCAGCGAAGCGATGTCGGCGCCGCCGCCGCTGCCGGGCAGCTTGACTGACGGGCGCTGCCAATCGCCAATGCGCGAGGTGTTGAGGTTGCCAAAGCGATCTATTTCCGCGCCTCCAATGAATCCCAAATCTGCCCGGCCCTGCGCCAGCAATCCCATGATGTTGAGCATGCGCGTGGCCCATTGCGCGCCCAGGATGTTGGGCGCGTCACCCATCGTATAGAGCAGTTCAGCGGAAGGGCTGTCGCGCATCAACCCGTTTTCAAAGAGTCCAATGGCGCCAGGTGCGTGAGTTCGCTTCGCCAATGCGAACGCCAGCAAGGGCAGGCGCATCCCCACAAACACGACTTCGCCATCGTGAATCTCGCGCGCGGCGCAGACGACCATCAATTCCTGGGGGGTATACTCAGGCATGCAGCGGCTCCTCTGTTCGTTGCTCAGTATCCGTAATCCGTCGGCGCGGCATAGCGATGCTCTTTGACGGCCAGGCTTTGCCATCGCTCTGCGCCGAGATGCGCCAGATACTCCTGGCGGTTGGCGATGCCAGTTACCCATTCAGCGAGCCACTGCTCAAAGCCTTCCAGGCTGCGCGTCCTGGTGTGGTATTCGCGGAAGGCGCCGTGATCGCGGTTATAATAGCCCTGCACAGGCGCGGGGTGCGCGCCGCCAGGCTCATGGACCACTGCCAGCGCCTTCACCGCAGGCGTCAGGACACGATTCGGATCGCTGAAGATTGTTTCAGGCGAAACAATCTCCTCGGCGACCAGAATAATACCCTGGGCGGCCATCGCTGCTTCCTCGCAGATGCCCAGGCAGCCCCAGACGTGGGCGTTCCCTTCGCTATCGGCGCGCTGGACCTGGAGAATAGCAATGTCTGGCCGGATAGCCGGAACCAGCAGCAGCGGCTCATTGGTCCAGGGGTCGGTTCCCTGTCGGAAGGTGGGATTCTGACGCGGTATATCGCTGCCCAGCAATGTTCTGGTGGGAAGGTATGGCGCGCCCAGGCCAGCCGCCAGCAGACTTAGCGCGATGCTGAAATTGCTGTGTTCTTCAATGATGAGCGGGTGGGGAATGCTCTGCTCGGCGGCGCGCCGGTAGTTATGCGCCAGCCCTTCGCTGACGTTGCCGACCCAGGCGGCCTGAACTTTGCGCACGCAGCCCGCGCCGATCATCTGGTCAAAGAGCATATCAGAGATGGGGCCGATCAGAGTCAGATCACACCGCCGCTGGCGAATAATCTCGTGTCCGGCGGCAAAGGGGATCAGCGCCTCCAGCGCCAGCCCTAACGCTACCGACGCGCCATCTGGCACGAAGCGCTCAACCGCTTCGCGCAGAGACATCAGTTTGTTGCCAGGCATGTTCCCTCCTGTCATTTCTCTTGCCAGATGGGAGGCCGTTTCTCCAGAAAGGCGTTGAGTCCTTCCAGTGCGTCGGCTGTCGCCATCAGTTCACGCAGATAAAGTTCGCCGATCTTTTCCAGCGCCTGCTCTGGTTCTGTTGGTTGGGCTACCCCCAGGAGAAAGGCGCGCTTTGCCAGCGCAAGGGCTGCGGCGCTCTTATCGAGCAGCAGCGCCAGAATGCGGTCTGTTTCCGCGCGCAGTTGGCCGGTTGGAACCAGCCAGCTCACTATGCCCTGACGATAGGCTTGATGGGCGCTGATGCGCTCCGATACTGCGCCGATTGTGCCTGAGCGGGCTGGGGCGGCATGATAGGCGAGACCAGCGCCGCCCTCGCGTACAAAGCAGGTATCTTCAGCCGCCAACAGCAGATCACAAGCCGAAAGCAAGATGCAGCCCAGGGGCGCGATTGTCCCAGCCGCAATTCCCAAAATGGGCGCGCGGATGCGCTGCAAAGCGGCCAGCGCCCGTTCTTGTGCCACCGTGAGGGCGCGCTCGCGCACACGTCCCTGCCGCCCTTCGAGCAACCCTTTGCTGCCCACGCCCTCAATGTTTGCGGCGTTGGCGCCGCTTCCGCAGGGCGTGAGGTCCAGCGCCAGCGATTTGAGGCCGGGTGGCGCGTTCCAGGTATCGAGCAGGTGGGCCAGTTCAGCCAGAGCGGAAACATCCAGCGGCGGATTGATGCTGATCCGGGCCGTATAGGCTGTTTCCTGGATGTCTACCCGGTGCGTTGTGAACGAAGGCGCTGCTGGTGTTGGCGGTGTGCCGGGAGCAGGTGTGTTCGGATCGAATGGTGTATTCATAGCCTTTACGGCGTTTGCAGCGCCGTCCTTAAGTATTCAGCGTAGATTAGCCGTAGTAAAGCTTGGAGAGCAGGGAGCCGCCAGGCGTCCATTGTTCAATTACTCCACAGGGTTCGTAGCCGAGCGACTTATAAAGATGCTCTCCCTCTGGCGTGGCGGTCAGTACGGCCAGCCGCGCGCCCTGTTCTCGCGCTTCTTGTAGTCCCTGAACGATCATGCGCGCTGCAATGCCCTGTCGGCGATAGGCGCTGAGCGTGGCGACATGATATAAGCCCGCTACCTCACCTGCGAGCAAAAGAGCCATCGCGGCGGCTGGCTGGCCGTCCAATTCCGCCAGATAGATATGGAAGCGAGGATTGACGCTGCACCAGCGCCCCATCGGCCCATGAGGAACGCCAAACACAGTGCAGATCACATGCAGGGCGCGCCAGCGGCCCTCCTCGTCATCCAGAGGCACGCGCCGCACCGTCACCTGGCGGTGCAGGCAAACGTTTGCCGAAGGCTCCCAGCCTTGCAGCGGTAACGCCATCGCCTTGGCGGTGCCCCAGGGATACATGCCCAGCCTCCGTAACTCGCCTGCCAGCCCGGGGGGATTGCCATTCGGCGTGAGCCACCACTGAAACGGCAGATGGTATCTGCGATAGGGCGCAATCGCTCGCTCCACAGCCTGGGCAGTGACCGGGCCAGCAGGGTGAAAGCGCAAGATATTATTCAACAGCAGCTCTGGCCCTTCAGGGGTGATGATGCGCACCCACTCGCTGGTGTCTTCCACCAGCGAGCGCGGGGGTTCTTCAATTGTGCCAAGGGTCATCCAGGCGGCGCACCAATTGGCTTCGACAGCATCAAGCGCGCGCGCCTGATCCAATACCTCTTTGCCCATGTGCGTGATGTCACGCGCCTTGTGGAGACAACCGCCAGAACGCGATCTCTTCACAAGGCGCGTGGATGCTTTCGCTCCTATGCCTGCTCGCGCAACTTATAACGCTGAATCTTGCCAGTAGCGGTCTTGGGCAGTTCTGCCACGCATTCGATCCAGCGTGGATACTTGAAGGCTGCCAGCCGATCTTTCACAAACGCTTTCAATTCGTCAATCAGCGCATCGCTTGCCGTCTGCCCTTGCTGAAGGACGACGTAGGCTTTCGGTTTGATGAGTCCGTCGGCATCGGCATGGCCCACGACGGCTGCCTCCAGTACTGCCGGGTGCATCACCAGGGCCGACTCGACCTCCACTGGCGAGACCCACTGCCCACCCACTTTTAGCATATCATCTGACCGGCCACAATACCAAAAAAAGCCGTCTTCATCCTGGTAGTATTTATCGCCGGTCTGAATCCATTCGCCCTGGATGGTCTGCTTCGTCTTTTCGTGCTTGTTCCAGTAGTAGGCGCAGGTGCTGTCACCTTTAATCAAGAGGTTGCCGATGTCTCCTTGCGGGACTGGCTGGCCCTGCTCATCAACGATCTTCGCCTCGTAGCCGGGTACAAGTTTACCCGAACTGCCTGGCCGCACCTCGCCCTGGCGGTTGGAGATAAAGATGTGGCAGATTTCGGTGCTGCCAATGCCGTCGAGAATCTCAACGCCAAAGCGCTCTTTCCAGCGCCGGTAGAAATCGGCTGGCAGCGGCTCTCCGGCGGAGACACAGACCCGCAGCGACGAGCAATCAAAGCGCTTTCCGGCGTCGGGGATTGCCAGCATCGAGGCGTACTGAGTGGGCACGGCATAGAAGATGGTTGGGTGATAGCGATCAATGACTTTGAGGAGGTCTTCGCCGATTGGTCGGCCCGCATAATAGACGGCGGCAGCGCCTTCGGCGAAAGGGAAATACAGGTTGTTGCCCAGCCCATAGGCAAAGTAGAGTTTGGCCCCTGAAAAGGTGATGTCATCTTTGGTGATATTCAGGAAAGGGCGTGCATACAGTTCGGTGCAGAGGATCATATCGTGCTGGAGATGAACACAGCCTTTGGGGAAGCCGGTGCTGCCGGAACTGTACAACCAGAAAGCGGTGTCATCTTTGCTGGTGGGGGCCGCAGCCAGCGCATCGGAAGCGCCCGCAACCCACTCGTCGAAGTCGAGCAAGCCGACCTGTTCTTCGCCTGCATCCAGCTTGCTGCGCCCAATGACGACGATATGGCGCAGGTGTTGGAGCTGGCTGCGAACGCCCGCTATCTGCGGCCAGAGGGCCGCGTCTACTAGCAGCGCCTTTGCCCGGCTGTCATTGAGGATATAGACATAATCAGCCGGGCGCAGCGATGTGTTCATGGGGATGGGAACCGCGCCAAGCTTGATGGCCCCCAAAAACGCCGCAGCAAGCTGGGGAGAATCCAGCAGCAGCAGGGCCACGCGCTGTTCCCTCTCCATGCCGAGATTGTCCAGGCTATTGCCGATGCGATTTGCCAGCGCCTGCAACTGGCGATAGGTCCAGCCCTGGTCTTCGTAGTAGACGGCGATACGCTCGCCACGCCCCTCTTCTACATTGCGATCCAGGAACGTGGAGGCTGCGTTGTAGGTGTCGGGGAGAACGATCTGAGGGATGTTGATGGAAACAGTCATGGGGACGACCTCCTGAATTCGACGGCGAACGATATACGCGGAGGAACACCTAAGAGTATAGTCAGTCAGACAGCGTGGGTCAAGAGGAATGCCGGTCGCGCTGGTCTGTTTATAATTTGGAAGCGCCAGCATCCGAGATGAATCATATGCTACTCTGAACAGGGAGGAGGACGCGATGGCTGCAAGCAGAAAAGAACGGGTGGACCAGTTGTTGGTCCAGCGCGGGCTGGCGCCCAGCCGCGAACGAGCCAGAGCACTGATTATGGCGGGCCTCGTGACGGTTGGCGGGCGGGTGATTGATAAGGCGGGTACACTGGTGTCCGTAGATACGCTCTGCGAGGTGCGCGATAGCCGGGGCGAATTACGCTACGCCAGCCGGGGCGGCCTGAAGCTGGAACGCGCGCTCGATGCGTTTGGCCTCAGTCCGGCGGGGTTGACCTGCCTGGATGTTGGCGCTTCCACCGGCGGCTTTACGGATGTGCTGCTTCAGCGAGGGGCGCGCCTGGTGTACGCGGTGGATGTCGGCCAGGGGCAGCTTGCCTGGGAACTGCGCAACGATCCGCGCGTGGTGGTAATGGAGCGCACGAATATTCGCTATCTGGAGCATCTGCCCGCACCTGTCCAGTGCGCCGTTATTGATGTCTCATTTATTTCGCTGCGGCTTGTGCTGCCGCGTGTAGCCGCGCTGACGACTCCGGCAGCCTGGATGGTGGCCTTGGTGAAACCGCAGTTTGAGGCTGGCAAGGCCGAGGCTGATCGGGGGGCAGGCGTCATCAGCGACCCACAGGTACGCCGCCGTGTGCTGCTGACGCTGTGCGACTGGGCGCCAGCGCAGACCCCACCGCTCTTTCCGAGCGGGCTGACCACTTCACCTATCGCTGGCCGGGATGGCAATCGAGAGTACTTGCTCTGGTTAGAAAAACAGCCGGGCTTTGGGCCAGGAGTTGACGCAGCGGGAATCGAGCAAGTTATCAGGCGAGAGGCGCAGCGTTCTTGAGACGAGCGGCGCAGCGGATGGGCGCGCCGCTCGTCTGCGCTCCTTATGGTGAAGAAGGCGCTATGGGGTACATTGGAGGGCGCAATGGGAGCCGCCCGGTGGAGTAGCCGGTATGTGAACAAGCCCGATGATATTACTGTATCCATTGACCACTGCCAGTAATGAAATGGCGGCTGTCTGGGTATCCATAGCATAGATGCCGTTGTCGGCGTACAGCAGGAGGGTATGATTATCGAGCCAGCCTCCCAGTTCCACCAGGCGCGCGCTGAAGTTCGCCACCACCGTTGGCGGGCTATTCCCCTTCGTGTCAGCAACATAGAGCGCGCTATGCCGGTCATAGGGGCCGGTATCGTCTGAGGAGAACTGGATATACGCAAGCGATTTGTTATCAGATGAAATGATCGGCGTCGTAATCCAATGATACGCTGAGAAGCTGTGGACGTTGGTTTGAGGTGGAACAATCATCACTGGATTGCCGGTCCCGCTTCCATTCCAGCCCACCACTGATAGACTGTTTCCATAGGGTTGACTTCCAATCTGGGCTGGTACGCTGTTATCGGTTGGTTCTGGAACGACGCCGGTGGTCGGAGCGAAGGCCAGAAGCGTGTGATCTGGAGAAAGCGCCAGAGGCGCCTGGCCCTGGTCTTCGGCCAGCATCTCCTGGCCTACCTGCTGCTGGTCCTGATTAAAGGCCCACAGCCCCGTTCCCTGGTCAGCGGGTGTCCCTAGATTATCCGTTAAGAGCAAGGAAGCTGCTCCATGTATGTCGGCTCTTGAGAGTCCAAAGATCATATAGCAGGGGCAGGTATTCGCAGGCTGCTCATAGAGCAAGGTGGGCGACACGCTGCCCGCTGCTGTCAGCGCAGCCTCATAAAGCGAGATAGCGCCGCTGCCATTATGTGGCTCGACACTCCAGAATATCTCCTGCCCATCGGCGCTCATCGCCATCGAAGCGATGACCTGTTTCTGCGTATCAATGTTGGCAATCTGAAGCGGTGTCGTCGTTTCTCCTTCGAAGAACCTGAAGAGATCGAGGAGATAAAGGCCGTTTCCCGCATAGAGTAGCTGGCCCTTGCTGGTCAGGAGCGGCGGGACAAGCGCCGAATAGCCAGGTGTGTTGAGTTTTTCGGGGAGAGCAACGTTGGCTCTCAGCAGGTAGACCCCATTTCTATTGGCATAGATCATCCCGCTTCTGGTTGGCAGGCTTGGCGGCAGGCCATTGCTTGCCGGGCCAATGATGGGAGAAGGCAGGGACAGATTGGCGCCTGAGCCTGTGTGTGCGCCGTTGGCGCTGTGTGTTGGGGAAGGTAAGAAGATCGGTGTTCCCACTGCTGATTGGTAGTGTGGCTGCCCCTGAGCCTGGAGGCTGGCGCTGACCGCTCCTGCTGCCCCAATCAGGATCACCGCCAACAAAAGTATGGCGATGACGATCCACCCTCTGCGCCGGAAACGCCGGGGTCGTTGTATGATGACATGCACTGATTTGCCTTTATACTATTTGTATTTGGATGAATAAACTGGGGGACGGAAGCCACATGTACAGCCGTTGATCCCTCCAGAATCAAGAGTATACAGTTTCTCAACAATGGATAACCATTGCCTTGTTGGTACGAATGCAGTGGTCATCAGCGCCCCAGGCTGAATCAACCAAACACACGTTACCCGTACTGGCCGAACTGCTCACGGCCTCTATCTCCTGCTTCTGCTCACGCAGAGGAGTCGGAGAATGCTTGCCTTTCCTCTCGCCCTTTGGCTGTGTGCTTATCTGTTGCCAGACGCTTGCCGAATCGGCGGCAGAGGACGCGCTCGTTTTACCCCCTCGGCGATTTTGGAGGGGAACCCCACCACGCCCGGAAAGCAGTCTATCACCAGCAATGACCAAAAGCAAGGGGAAGCAATGACACCACC
>DATBHW010000032.1 GCA_036557285.1 Ktedonobacterales bacterium | reverse complement strand
AGGCGGCCCACCGACGCCCCTCCAGGCGCACGCCACTTGTAGCGCCGCCTTCCAGGCGGCCAACGCCGCGCTCGCGCGCCCGCCGCCCCTGCGAACAAACGCCGCGCTTATTAGGTGGGGAGCCTGCGTCGGCAGGCTTGGTGGCGCAGCCTCCAGGCGCGCGAGCGAACGCAGCGAGCGAGAATGCGGAAACTGGGTTTCCGCAAGCGCCCGCCGCCGGAGGCGCGGTTTCAACCGCCAGCCTGCTTCATGACCCGCTCATCTGCGCCTCGGCCTGCTGCGCCCGCCGCAGATCGCCCTTCACCCAGCGCGACCCCACGACGCCAATCACGCCCGCGATAGCCAGCGCCGCCGGACAGGTGTAGGCCAGGGCCAGGCTGAGTTCGATACCCGCCAGGTTGTGCTGAAAGTGCTGGCCCCCAGTGGGATCAAGCGCGTTTGCCAACAAGCCAACCAGCGTCGGCGCAAAGGCGTTGCCCAGCAGGTTGCTCGCAAAGATCGAGATCGCCACCGCCGACGCCCGCAGCGCCGACGGCACCACATCGGCAATGGCCGCCGCGCCAGGGCCAAGATACAGGTTCAGCAGCAGCGCGGTGATGAAGAAGAAAACGCTGTACAGATAGAGGTTATGCGTCGAGACACCCACCACCACCGAAATCAGATACGACGGCGCGCCCACCAGGAAACCCAGACCGCAGACCAGCACGCGCGCCCCCGGATAGCGCCGGTTGAGCACATCCGAAAGGTAGCCGCCCAGAAGCGCGCCGGGGATCGCCGCTATCGCCACGCCCAGGCCGGTAAAAAGGCCCGCCTGTGTCGGCGTCATACCAAAGGAATCTTTTTGCTGGAAGAGCGGCGGCAGAAAATTGATGCTCGCAGACAACACCGCATACGCAAAAATCTGCATCGCAATTAGCGCCAGCACCGTCTTGATGCGCAGGATAGCCCCCAGCTGCGAAAGCACCTTGCGCGGCACAATCATCTCGCCGGAAACTGCCGACTCTTCCAGCGCAATCTCTGCCGCGTCGGTCTCCTCCGCATCGGCCTGATTGCGGCGTGGCTCGTGGATGCGCCAGGCCAGAAACGCCAGCAGCAGCCCCGGAACACCCGTAAAGACAAAGCCCCAGCGCCACGATCCAGGCCCAATCTGCGACACAGCCCCGCCCAGGATAATGCCAGCCATCAGCCCGATAAACAACGCCGTCGCCAGTCGGCTCAGGATTTTGGCGCGCTTTGCGCGGCTAAAATAATCCGCCAGCAGCGCGTTGCTCGCGGGCGAATAGCCGCCCTCCCCAACGCCCAGCACCGCGCGCGAAAGAAACAGCGTGAAAAAATTGGCCGCCAGAGCCGTGAAGCCGGTTGCCAGGCTCCAGATCACCACGCTTGTCGCAATCACCTTCTTGCGACTGGCCCGATCAGCCCAGATACCAAAAGGGATCGCGCTCAGGGTCAGCGCCACCGTAAACGCCCCTGAAAGGACACCAATGCCGTCCAGCCCAAAGCCGAGTTCGTGCGCCACCACAGTAGACGCGCCGGTCAGGATAAAGCGATCCAGATAGTTGAGGAAGTTAATGGCAAAGAGGACATAGAAGGCAAAAGTCGCGTAGCTGGCAATGCGTCGCTGCGGCGTCGCCAGATCGCCTGCGGTAGATGGAGCCACATCGCTCATCGGGGTACTCCCTCCTTGGAAGCAATGCAGGGCCGACAGTCAGAGGTTGAGCAGTACGCCTGGGTATATGTTTAGAATTACGAGAGGGCGATACGTGCGTGTATAATAGCTGTGCTGAACCCATAAAGCAAGTCTTTTCAGCGCGCATTCGTCCTAGCCCGCGTAGGCGGGCTTTGTGGCGGCTTGCCTCCAGGCGCGGTTTTAACCGCCTGTGGGGTGGGGCAGCCCGCCTCGCCAGTCCATAAGGAGCCAGGGAACATGAGCGAGAACCAATCTATGATTCACCACGACCTGCACGTCAACGGCATCACCCTCCACTACGCCACCTGGGGCGAGTTCACCCGGCCAGAGCGCGCCGTCCTGCTCGTGCATGGCCTCACCGCCAGCAGCCAGTCCTGGGGCGCATTTGCCCCCCACCTCGCAGCACAGGGCTGGTATGCCATCGCGCCCGACCTGCGCGGGCGTGGCCTCAGCGACAAGCCGCCTCACGGCATCGGCATCCCCTATCACGTCAACGACCTGCTCGCGCTCTGCGACGCCCTCAGCCTGCCAGCCGTCCACTTCATCGGGCATTCGTTGGGCGTATTCATCGGCCTCTTCTTTGCTGGCATCCATCCCCAGCGCGTCAACAGGCTCCTCCTCGTGGATGCTGGCGGCAGAGTCCCCGCCGACGCCCTTCAGACCATCGCCGCCTCGCTCAGCCGACTGGGCCAGGTCTACCCCTCGCTCGATGACTACCTGGAGAGCCGCCGCCAGACGCCCATCCACGATTGGAATCCCCTCTGGGAAGCCTATTATCGCTACGACGCCGAAGTCCATCCCGACGGAACCGTCACCTCGCGCGTCTCCAAAGCCGCCATTGACGAAGAAATCATCGTCAACGCCACCATCAACGCCGACGTGCTGCTGCCGCGCATCCAAGCGCCCACCCTCATCACCCGCGCCACTGTCGGCACGCTCGCGCCCGACCAGGGCTTCATCCTCACACCCGACGAAGCCGAGCGCGTGCGCAGCGCCATCCCCAACTGTCGCCTGGCCGACATCCCCGGCGTCAATCACTACACCATCACCCTCTCGGAAGTCTTCACCCGCGAGGCCCTGACCTTCATCGAAGGGTAGAACAAAAACATGCCCATCCGCTCACGCCGAACGCTACAGCACGTTCTCAGACTTTGAGCAAAAACTGAGCAGATACCTGGTCGGGAAGAGGCAAGCTAGAAAGCAACCCAGGCCAGGGAGGAAAACGATGATTAAAGACGACCCGCGATATGTGCAATTTCGTTTCAGGAGCTTCATGTACTTCGGCATTGTTTTTCTCATTCTGTTTGCCTTGCTCCAGTCGCTTGTATCGGCTAATGCTGATCTTGATCAGCTCATACCCGTCCTTATCATGGCAACCTACTTCGCGCTCATGGATGGCGTGGCAATATTCGTGGCGCTTCGCTTCAAGGCGATCAATCTACGTCGCCAGGCAGCAGCAGGCAGAGGGGGCCTCCTCATTCCATTAGCAGCCGCGCAGCCCATTCCAAACGACGCAGCGCTTCCCCTTCCATTCACAATCACGCTGGGACCAGGGCGCGGCAGGTCATTCGCTATTGGTGGTGGTCTTAGCCTGCTTTTCCCCCTTGCGTTCCTCTTGCTAACATTTACAAGCGGTCTGGATAGCCCTGGCAATCTGAATACCACATTCACTATCACCCTCTATGCGCTTATCCTCGGCATCACCATCGGGTTCGCCATCCTCATATCGGTTGTCCTCATATGGACTGGACACCAGCAGATCACAGCAACAGAAGAAGAATTGACCGTCCGGCAGGGCACACGCATATACCATACCTCCTGGCGCGAGGCGCGTCTCTTCGCCATTACTCGCAGCGTCAAGCGCACAGGCCCGCCAACCTTCTATGAGCTATCGGGCGCGGCCACTTTTACTCTGCTGATACGGCTGCGCCAGGGTACCCTGTTTCCGCCTAACTTTAAGCCTGCCCTTCCCTTCGACGAATATGACCGCCAGATGGACGCGCTGCTCTCCCTCATTGCCGCGAAGACCGGCCTGCCGCTGTATGACCTGCGATGAGGGAAAGAGGCTAGAAGCAGCAACCATGCGCATCTTGATTACCGCAAGCTCCGGCCAGTTAGGCGCAGAAATCGCCCGCCAGCTTTCCAGCGAACACCAGATCATCGGCCTCGACCTCCTCCCCGGAGCCTGGACAAACCAGATTGGCAGCGTCACTGACCGCGATCTCGTCTTTGCCCTGGCGAAAGAAGCCGACGCCATCATCCATACCGCCTCGCTGCACGCCCGCCATCTACTCGAAGGCGTCTCCAAACAGGCGTTCATCAACACCAACATCAGCGGAACGCTGCATCTGCTGGAAGCGGCCATACAGGCAGGTATCCGGCGCTTTGTCTACACCAGCACCACTTCCGTCTATGGCTTCGCCCTCGTCCCAACAGACAGAGCCGTCTGGGTCACAGAAGACCTCACCCCGCGCCCACGCGACATCTACGACATCACCAAGCTTGCCGCCGAAGAACTCTGCCGCCATTTCGCCCTGGCGCAAGGGCTGCCCGTCATCTGCCTGCGCACCGCCCGCTTCTACTCGGAGCCGCCGGAACGCCTCGGCGCCTATCGCCTCTATCGCGGCGTAGATGTCCGCGACGCAGCGGCAGCCCACGCCCTGGCCGTCGCCAACCAGGAGATCGCCTTCGACCTCTTCAACATCGCGGCGCGCTCCCCCCTGCAAGAAGCCGACACGCCCGCTCTCTGGCGCATTGCCCCCACCATCCTCAGCCAGCGCGTGCCAGGGATAGCAGAACTCTACGCCGCGCGCGGCTGGTCCCTGCCAGAGCGCATTGATCGCGTCTATGTCATCGCTCGCGCCGAACAACGCCTGGGCTATCGGCCCCGCCACAACTTCAGGGAATATATGCAAAGCCTCTGAAGAATTGGCCCCTGTTCGTTCGTCACTAGATATAGTGATGATATGAAGGCGACTGCCAGAATACAGTCGTTATACAATGGAGGCAGCCCATGCAGCGCAAAATCGTCTCTCTCCTGCTCTTTCTTGCTTTGCTCGCGGGGGTAACGGCCTGTGGAACCGCGCCTGATACCAGCGCCACGCCTGGCTCGTACTACAACGGCGGAGTAGAGATAACATTACAAGCGGCCTGCAATCTCAATGGCAATCATTGCGCATCTGCTGTCCTGGCGCAGCTTCCACAGGCACGCGCCATCCTTGAGCAGCGTGTCAAACATGGCCTGGGAGCCGCCCAGGTCGTTGCCCGCCTGGAGGGCACCGACCGGATCGTCGTGGACCTCGCGGGCCAATACAACAATCCAGACGCCATCGCGCTGCTGACGCGCATCGGCAAGCTGGAGTTTATTGACACTGGCCCTATCCAGTTAGCAGATGGCACAGCGGTGCAGCCGGGGCAATATCCGGTGCGCTTTACCGGCGATCAGCTTGACCCCAACAGCATCAACGCCACGATTGATCAGCAGAGCGGCCAGCCAGTCATTCTCTTTGCCTTCAAGAGCGCGGAGCAGAGCGCCTTTGCTCAATACACCCGGGCCAATATCGGCGATTACCTCACCATTACCCTGGACGGCAAGGTCATCGAATCAGCGGTCATCCAGAGCGAGATCACCGGCCTGGCGCAAATCTCAGGCGGCCATATGACGCTCAGTTCGGCGCAGCAAACCGCCGCGCTCATGCGCTACGGCGCTCTGCCGCTGCCGCTGACCATCATCAGCCAGTACACCATTAGCACGTAGCCTCTGCTTAAGAGCGCCTCACATCACCGCCAGGGAGCAACGCCAGCCGCCTGTACCGCCGCCGTCCCTGGCGGCGCAACGCCGCGCCACTACAAAGCCTGGCGATACACGCCCATGCCACGCCTGAGTGGGTGGGGAGTCCCTGAAGAGGGACTTGGTGGCGTCCGCAGACGCCACCAGGCGCGGTTTCAACCGCCTGCGGACTTGCGAAAAGCCCTGTCCTGTGTCTCAAACGCCATACACCGACCCCTCAAAAAGAGGTAGAATAAACAAGAGCGTTTTTGCGGCTATGTCGGCAACAGGGAGCATCCAGTCCTCATGGAAACAAACAACCAATGCCCCGAATGTGGCGCAGCCTGGCGCAACAACCTGACCTGCCAGGACCACTTTCACCAGATGCTCGCCTGGGAAGCCGAATATCCCGACAAAACATTGGCCGGGCATCATCTCATGGTCCTGTGCTATCACCTGCAACACCCGCATCTCTACTCCCCGCAAGGGCTTGAGCAGGCGAAACAGCTTTTAGTCGCATTTGTGGAACAGGGCGCGACGCCGGATGAAATGCGTCGGCGGCAGCGCGGCACAGTAGATTCTGGCAAGCGCGCCTGGAAAATCAAGGGAACGCCCACATCTTACGGCGCGTATGCCCGCCCTATCCAGTGGCCGACCACCGCCGCTGATATAACAGCCGCAGGGGTAGACGCCTATCTCGATAACGTCCAGGCATGGGCGCGTTCAGTAGTAGAGGCTCTCAAAACCTCTGGTAATTGAGCAGAGAGGATTCGTACATTGGACTGGTATCACGAGCCGCCATCCTGGCGCATAGATGGCGATACCCTGACGCTGACCACAGCGCCTCAGACCGACTTCTGGCGCGCCCACACTGGCGAAGTCCACGCCAACGGTCACTTCTACGCCCAGCCCATAACCGGCGACTTCCGCGCGCAGGTCAAAGTCACCGGCAGCTACCACAGCCTCTACGATCAGGCCGGGCTGATGCTGCAACTGGACGAAGCCAACTGGCTCAAGTGCGGCATCGAGTTCTACCAGGGCAGGCAGCACGTCAGCGCCGTCGTCACCCGCCACTACTCAGACTGGTCGCTGACACCCCTGCCCGCAGACCCCGCCGCGCTCTGGCTGAGCCTGAAGCGGGAGGGCGCTTTCATCGAAATCCTCTACGCCCTCGACGGCACAACCTATCACCTGCTGCGACACGGCTACTTCCCCGCGACAGAGCGCGGGCTGGCAGGCGTCATGGCGGCCTCTCCCAAAGGGCCAGGCTTCGAGGCCCGCTTCAAGGGCCTCAGCATCACTTAGAGGAAAGCAGGCTACGATGCAACCGAACGCATTACACCTCACAGCCTATAAAGACTACCTGCATCGCATTGATTTCTCGGCCCCACAGAATGCGGATGCGCCAGAGCCATCCCTGGCAACCTTGCAAGCCTTGCATAGCAGCCATCTGCTGGCCGTCCCCTTTGAGAATCTCTCCATTCACTACGGGCAACCGATCATCCTGCAAGAAACCGCGCTGTTCGACAAACTTGTCAGTCGGCAGCGCGGCGGCTTCTGCTATGAACTCAACGGCCTCTTTGCCTGGCTGCTCCGGCGCCTGGGCTTCCAGGTGGCACTGCTCTCTGCTGGAGTCGCCCGCGCCGATGGCAGCTTCGGCCCTGAGTATGACCATCTGACGTTATTGGTACACCAGCTCTCCGGCGCAGACTGGCTGGCCGACGTAGGCTTCGGTGATTTGTTTCGGCAGCCGCTGCGCTTTGAGGCCGGGTTGGAGCAGAAAGATACCGATGGATACATCTATCGCCTGCTGCGGGAAGAACAGCAGAGCGACGCTAACACGCCGCGCGACTACTGGGTTTTGCAGCGATTGAGCGAGGAAACATGGGAATCGCAGTATCGTTTCACCTTACAGCCACATCTCCTGAACGACTTCGCTGCTCGCTGTCACTTCCACCAGACCTCGCCTGAGTCGTCTTTCACCCAAAAACGGGTCTGCTCGCTGGCAACGCCAATGGGGCGCATTACGCTCAGCGATCTGTTGCTGATTCGGACCGTTCAGGGGAAAAAGACAGAGCGGCTGTTACGCTCTGAAGCAGAGTATCGGGAAATGCTGGCCGCGCGTTTTGGAATTGTTATTTAATCAAATAGATGGACATCCTAAAAGAAAAGCACAGCAGCAGACCGTCACGAAAGGGGCGCTCCGATGCAACCAGTTGAACTGTATCCAGGAATTAGCTCTCATCAAGGAATCCTGGGAGGCAAGCCGGTCATCACCGGAACCAGAGTTCCGGTTGATCTGGTGCTGGGCCAGCTTGCCAGTGGGATGAGTCAGGAAGAAGTTACCTACGAATACCACCTGACTCTCGAACAGGTTCGTGCGGCCCTTGGTTATGCAGCCAGGCGGCTGTCCGAGGAAGTGGTATATGCCACCAGTGAGTAGCTGGGCATTTCTCGTTGATGAGAACATGTCGGTAACACTTTCTTTAAGGTTGCAGGCCGCTGGATACCTGGCTGAACACGTCTATGATGTAGGGCTGCAAGGTCGTCTTGATGCATCTGTATTCACTTATGCACAAGCGCATCATCAAACAATTATCACAGGCGATCTTGATTTTGCTAACATTAGAGAATACAAGCCGCCTCACTTTGGCATTATAGTGGTGCGACTCCCAAACGAGACTCCACTAGTTGAACGTATTCAGCAAGTCTTGAATGCCCTTGCCACACTCTCTGGGCAAAACCTGGCGAATACCCTGGTCATTGTAGAGAAAGGGCGCATCCGTATCCATCGCTAAGCCTGGAAAGGAGCAGCGGCGCTCCTGCTCGTAGGGACGATAGCAGAGCAAGCGCCGCCAACATACCAGATGAGCAACGAAAACGCAGCCGAAGCCTGGCGCGAAAACGTCTATAAGAAAGCCATCCAGAAGACCCCTGAGCGCCAGCAGGAGTTCACCACCACCTCCGCCTCCGGCATCGAGGTCCAGCCGCTCTATACCCAGGCCGACCTGGACACGCGCGGCTTCGACCCGCAAACACACCTTGGCTTTCCCGGCCAGTATCCCTACACGCGCGGCGTCCAGCCCACCATGTATCGCAGCCGCTTCTGGACCATGCGCCAGTACGCCGGTTACGCCACCGCCGAAGAATCCAACCGGCGCTACCACTACCTGCTGGAGCAAGGCACAACCGGCCTCTCCGTCGCCTTCGACCTCCCCACACAGATGGGCTACGACGCCGATCACTCCCTGGCCGAAGGCGAAGTCGGCAAAGTCGGCGTCTCCATCTCCAGCCTCGAAGACATGGAAACCCTCTTCCAGGGCATCCCCCTCGCGCGGGTCAGCACCTCCATGACCATCAACAGCACCGCCGCCATCCTGCTCTCGCTCTATATCGCCGTCGCCAAACGCCAGGGCGCAGACCTGCGCGGGCTGCATGGCACCGTCCAGAACGACATCCTCAAAGAATACGCCGCGCGCGGCACCTACATCTATCCACCGCAGCCCTCCATGCGCATCATCACCGACCTCTTCCAATACTGCGCCGAAAACGTCCCCCAGTGGAACGTCATCAGCATCAGCGGCTATCATATCCGCGAAGCCGGGTCCACCGCCGCGCAAGAGATCGGCTTCACCCTCTCCAACGGCATCGCCTACGCCCAGGCCGCCGTCAACGCCGGGCTGAACGTTGATACCTTCGCCGGGCAGCTCTCCTTCTTCTTCAACGCCCACAACAACCTGCTCGAAGAAGTCGCCAAGTTCCGCGCCGCCCGCCGCATGTGGGCCAGGATCATGCGCGAGCGTTTCGGCGCGCAAGACCCGCGCTCCTGGCTGCTGCGCTTCCACACGCAGACCGCCGGTTCCACCCTCACCGCCCAGCAGCCCGATAACAACATCGTGCGCACCGCCTATCAGGCGCTGGCCGCCGTCCTGGGCGGTACCCAATCGCTGCACACCAACTCCAAAGACGAAGCCCTCGGCCTGCCCACCGCAGAAGCCGTCCAGATCGCCCTGCGCACCCAGCAAATCCTCGCCTACGAAACCAGCGTCACCGACACCATTGACCCGCTGGCCGGCTCCTACTACATCGAATCGCTGACCGACGAACTGGAGCAGCGCGCCTGGGACTACATCCACAAGATTGACGACCTCGGCGGCAGCGTGCGCGCCATCGAGATTGGCTATATGCAGGGCGAAATCGAAGAAGCCGCCTATCAGTTCCAAAAAGACCTCGAAGCCGAGAAGCGCGTCATCGTCGGCGTCAACAAGTTCCAGGTCACAGAAGACATTCGCCCCGACGTACTGCGCGTGGACCCCGCCATTGGCCGCCGCCAGGCCCAGAAACTCGCCGTTCTGCGCCTGCGCCGCGACAACGCCGCCGCCAGCGCCGCCCTGGCCGCCCTGGAAGACGCCGCGCGCGGCACAGCCAACCTGCTCCCGCGCATCCTCGCCGCCGTCGAAGCCTGGGCCACCCTCGGCGAAATCAGCGACACTCTGCGCCGCGTCTTTGGCGAGCAGCAAGAACACGCCGCCCTGTAATACCACATCCTCATATATCCTCGCCGCCTCCCATCTGTAGCGCCAGTACAAACGCTCCCTCCAGGCGAACGCCACTTGTAGCGCCGCCTTCCAGGCGGCTCAACGCCGCGCCCGCGCGCCCGCCGCTCTCACAAACGCACGCCGCGCCCATGCGGGCGGGGAGCCTGCGCAGACACGGGTGCGCGAGCGACCAACGGGAGCGAGAGTGCCGAGGCTGGACCGCGCGACCGAGCGCAGCGAGGGAGAGTGCGGGAACCCAGTTCCCGCAAGCGGTCCAGGCCGCAGGCCCAGCCGAGGCAAGCGCCCGTTGCCGCAGGCAGGCTTCGCGGCGTAGCCGCCAGCCGCGCACCGTATCCCAGGTAAAAATTAAACTGCATGAACCGCTGGGTGGGGTTTGCGCAGAACTCCGTGAGGGCCGACGTAAGCTCTTGTATACCCAGGAAACATATGTCATAATGGCGCGCGGAGAGCGAGCGATCTTTGCAAAGCAGATACAGTCGCTCTTACATCCAAAGAAGGAGTCATTTTCCATAATGCCAAGCAAACGTATGAATGACCAGGCGACCCAACTGCTCCAGGAGCCAGTGATGGCAAGTTCATTTGTCATGCCCAAAGGCGGCCTGAAGGGGCAGGCCATTGGCCGGGGAGTCGGCGGATTAGTCGGCGGAGCTATCGCCGGGGCCATGGCAAGCAAGAACAAGAGCAATAACCCCAACATTCAGTTGTTTCCGCAGATGTGCATGGCTGTCGGCCCGACGAAATTCGCTATCTACCAGGTTGCCACCGGATTTTTCACCAACTCGCTTAAGACACCTGTTCTGGTTGTACCCAGGCAAGACGTACTCAAGTTTGAGCTAGAGAAGAAGATGGTGACAGCCGCGCTCGACCTGCGCCTGGCCGATGGCACAGCCCTCGAACTTGAGGTACACCGCAGATACCTGGGCGACGCAGGGAAAGTCAAGGAAGCCCTGAAAGTCTAGAATCAGACCGATTTTCCCTATATCCCCGCCAGCGGCGACCAGGATGGAGCCAGCAGAAACGCCAGCGGGAGCGGGACGACATGGACGGCAGCCTCAGCCTGGGCGCTGGTATCGGCAATCATCAGGGTTAACTCATCCGCACTCACAAAGACCAGCCGTTTCCCATCCGGCGCCCAGGACGGCTGCCCGTCATCGCTCATCCCAATCTTGTGATTGTTTGCGCCATCCCGATTGATCACCCACACTTCCGACCCCACAGGAGCGCCAGCATCCGCTGGTTGTGTCACCACGTTGAAGCGTTGCAAAACCACCGCGAGCTTCTCGCCATCGGGCGACCACGCGATCTGCTGAACACGCGCCCCCACCCATTGTATCGTCGCTTTCGTCTCCCCCCCATCCGCGCTCACGATCAGAAGAGCATCATTGGCCTGGGACTGAAAATTGCCCCCTGGAAAGACACTCACAGCCAGAAAGCGCCCATCCGGCGACCACGCCAGCGCCTCGTTATTCAGCAGCTTCAGATTGCTCAGCCGCCTGGCATGCAGCGTCCGCGTATCCAGCAGTTCAAGCCGGTAGACGGGTCTCCCAAAGAAGACGCTCCCCGCTCGATCATTGGGATCAATCGTATAATAGGCCAGCGTGTGTCCATCCGGCGACCACGCCGGCAGAAAAGCGTCGAATCTGCGCAGACCGGAGCCATCCGCCTTCACCAGCGCGTATCGCCCCGCGCCTGTCAGCGCCACCATCTGATCGCCAGTCGGCGACCACGCGATCAGCCTGCTGTTGGGCGAAAAGCTCTGCCCGGCTGCCTGGCTAAAAGCATCCAGGTGAAGCAGCACCCCCCCAACCTCATGAACATGCGCGCCATCCGCATCCATCACCACCAGTTGGGCAACCGCCCCTCCCTGGTTGGACACAAAAAACGCCGCGATCTGCGAACCATCGGGCGACCAGACTGGCGAAAAATAATAGCCATCCGACCCATGCGTCAACTGGCGCAAGCCAGAACCATCGGGCCGGACGACATACAACTGCGGCGAAGCTGCGGCGCTCAACAGACCCGGCGAAAACCCACTGGTGTAAGCGCACGACGACGCCCCCGGCGAGTTCCCCTGGCTCTCTCCTTGTGAACCTGAAATAATCGTCACGCACCCTACCGTCGTGGACTCCCATCCATTTCGCGCCGAAAAGTTCTGCACCCCCACAAACACAATCTCATTCATCCCACGCAGCCGCGCCCCCCAGCCGGAATGCACAAAGGCTTGCCAGGCTGCCACACTCACCGCCCCCACCAGCGCCGCCAGCGCCAGACTCAGCGCCACGCGAACACGCCAGCGCCCGCCCGGTCTCTCCGGGCCGCTGGGGACCAGATTCACTCCTTGCACAGCGTTTCCATCTCCTCAGCAAACTCTTCGAGCGCGGCAAGACGCTCCTTCACATGATCGTAAAGCAAAGCATGGTCCAGCGTATCCGGCTCAGAGAGCAGCGCCTCGCGCAGATTCGTCAGCGCCTCCAGACGATAGGCCAGCGGGCGCGGAATAAGTCCCTCTGTCGCCACCACCCCCAGCAAATCCTGATACCCCTCTGGCCGACGCAGCCCCAGCGACGCCACCAGCACATTGCATGCCTGCAAACACGCCTCAAGCGCCAGCAGCAGATAACGCTCCGCCAGTCCATACAGCCTGAAATCACCGACAAACGCCTCTCGCTCCACCTCGCCCAGTTCGCCCAGATGCCCCAGCGCCGCCCGCAGGCGCTCCGTCTGAGTGCGCAGGCTTTCGCGGTCCACCGGCCTGCTGGCATGCAGCCGCTTCGCCAGCGCGTCACGCTGCATCTCATCCATCCGCTTGAAGTCCAGGTAATCCATCACCGCCCTCGTCTCAAACGCCACCCGCTTCTTCTCATCGCGGCAGTAGAGGATCTGGCCGTATTTAATCACCTGGAGCTTCAGCAACAGCGACGCCTGGTTCAAGATCACCACATCAATCGTATCCGACTCCAGGCGCTTGGCAAGCTCAGTGAACAGATAGAGTTGATAGTCCAGAAACTGGTCCGACTTGATCTGCTCCATCAAAAGAACCGCAATATCCACATCAGTCAGATGCCCGAACGTAGCGCGCCCCGTCAGCGACCCCGCCAGATACGCCGCATTGACCGGATTTTGCGTGAACAATTGATTGAGCTTCGCTTGCTTCTCGAACAGGTTCATCGCTGGTCCTCCTGTCTTCAAGAGCGCGTGCGGTGAAAGACACCCCTCGTATCTTCCAGTCTCTGTGTGTGGATAACAGCAAAGGGGGAAAAAGGCCGAAGGAGAAAAACAAATCATCTCCTCTTGCCATTATACCATGAGGCCAGCTTGCAGGAAAGGCGCGCAAAGCCTCAGTTCAGCCGAAGCAGGCAATCATCTGGACTCAGTGACACAAAGAGGGTATCATACAGGAAGACAGAGGCGAGGAGGGGCGCATGAACGCAGAGAAGCATTTCCACAAGGGCGCACGATTCGAGCGAACCCAGGCCAAACTGGAACCAGCGGAAGATTGGGAAACAATTATCGAAGCGTGCTACATGGCGGCGCACCACTTTATCGAAGCAGGTACAGAGTGGCATGGTGTGCCTCATCCCCAGGCCCACGCGCACAGAGACAATATAAGTCTGCTGAAGAAAGCAATTGCGCCATCAGAAGTTCAGGATGCCTGGCGAAATCTCGAACTACTACGTCCAGGCAGCATTTATGGGTCGCACACGAACGGAACAGCAAGCTCTGAAGCAAGAGATGCGCTAAAGATAATCAAAGAATGGGTTGAGAAGGGTCGTCCTTCTCTTAAAGAGAGCATACCCCTGCTTTAAGACCAGGAGACAACAATGAGTCAGAAAATAAGTCAGAAGCGCGCACAGCTTTATTTGCGCGAGTATCCGCGCTTGCTTCAGAAGGTAGGAAAATTAAGAGAACTGGTGCGTGAGCAAGACCCTAACGTCGCACTCCTGGCTCTCTTTGGCTCTATAGCGCGCCTTGAACCAAGGGATTTGAGTGATATTGATCTGGTGATCCTGCTGCACGAACAGCGGTGGCTGGCGCGCGATAGAAGAAGCAGGTCGTTGTTTGTTCGACTCCTTGGCGAAGCTGAAGACGTACCTGATGAGGAACAGTGCGGCTGGCCGTTCACAGGGGTGGTGGGCAATCCACAGGGCAGCGACATTGATTCCGAGTTCCTGGAGAACATCGGCGCGCATGGCGTGCTGCTCTACCAGCAAGAAGGTGTCGCCCTCCCGCCAGCCCTGGCGGGCCTCCAGCCATTCGATGCCTGGCTGAAGCGCGTAAACGCCCTGCTGGCCGAATGCGAACGAGCGATAGCCAGCAAATCTTTGCCCGGGAATATACCAGCTTGAGACAGTAGCTTATAACGAGAAACACAGGGAGACTCGCGCCGTGTCTGAAGCCCCCGCCGACCTCACTGCCCCGCCTGATTTCCTCGTCATCGGCCACGTCACCAAAGACCTGCGGCCAGATGGCAGCTTCACCATCGGCGGCGCCGCCACCTTTGCCTCGCTCACCGCGCAGCGCCTGGGCCTGCGCGCGGGCATCGTCACCAGCGCCTCTCCTGACCTCCTGAAGCGGCTGCCAGACGCCTTGCCTGGGATCGCCGTAGCAGCGGTTCCCGCGCCCCAATCCACCACCTTTGAGAACATCTATGAAGGCGAACATCGCCGCCAATACCTTCGCGGGCGCGCCGCGCCCCTGCGACCGGAACATCTGCCCCCAGCCTGGCGGCGCGCCCGCATCGCCCTGCTTGGCCCGCTGGCCCAGGAAGTAGCCCCGGAGTTCGCCTCCAGCTTCACAGACACGCTCCTGGGGGCCATCCCCCAGGGCTGGCTGCGTCAGTGGGGCGCCGATGGCCTCGTCTCGCCCACCACCTGGACCGCCGCGCCCCAGGTGCTGCCCCATCTCCACGTCCTCATCCTCAGCCGCGAAGATTTGATCGCCCACAACCGGGGCAATGGGCAGCAGGAGCAAATTGACGCCCTCCTCAACGCCTGGGCGCGCCTCACACCCCTGCTCGCGCTGACCGAAGGCTCCAGGGGCGCGACCCTCTACCACGCCGACACCAACCGCCATTTCCGCGCCTTCCCAACCACCGAAGTAGACCCGACCGGGGCTGGCGATGTCTTCGCCGCCGCCTTCCTCATCCAATACGCCCTCGGTCAAGACCCCCACGCCGCCATGCGCTTTGCCAACTGCGTCGCCTCCTTTGTCGTCGAACAGCCCGGCGCAGCAGGCATCCCCACACCAGCGCAGGTGACAGCGCGCCTGCGCCGCAGCCAGCCTAACGAATGAGCAAGACACCAACCCCTGCCGGAAATGCCATTGTTTTGACACACTTTCGGCAAAGTTCCTCCATACCTGCCAGGTATACTCTTCTTAAGAGCGCCTCACACAACCGCCGCACGAGCAGGGGCGGGGGTGTAGCGTCGTCCTTCCAGGCGGCAGGGGTGGGGCCAACCGTCGGTTGTGTGAGGCATTCTAAGGAAAGCCGAACCACACAGAAATACGAGCGCGCAATCACAGCAACACGCGCAGCAGGCAGCAGCATCCAAGAAAAGGAGCAAACCATGAACAACCACGAGCCGGGCTTCGCAGACCCCGCAGCATCCTACGGGGACCGCCGCCCGATCAATACCGACCCACGCGAGCAGCCGGGCTTCGCGTTCCCCGCAGCGAATCTCGACCCACGCGAGCAGCCCCGATGGCAACCCATGCCCGCCCCCATCATGGCGCGCCCGCCCCGCCAGGGCCGCAGCCCCTGGGCCTGGATGGGCGTCAGCGTCCTCATCCTGGTGATCATCTTCGGTGGCCTGGCATCCGCCTCCGTCTTGCTGACCCACATAATCACCAACAGCAGAACCTTCACAGTAGGCGCTCAGCCCACACTGCGCCTCTCCTCCAACTCTGGCGATATCCACATCGTCAGCGGCCCGTCTCAAACGATCAGCATCACAGCGCGCCAGCGCGTCTTTTGGGGGGACAACGATCCCCTACCCGTTCACTACCAGCAGACC
Source organism: Ktedonobacterales bacterium (assembly GCA_036557285.1). Taxonomy (NCBI): domain Bacteria; kingdom Bacillati; phylum Chloroflexota; class Ktedonobacteria; order Ktedonobacterales; species Ktedonobacterales bacterium. The sequence goes on along the minus strand of DATBHW010000032.1, from coordinate 58,107 downwards.
GATGCCAACACCCTGACAGTCACCGTAGATGAGCGGCCCACCTTTTCTTTCTTGTTTTCCTACAACAACGGCATTGACTTCGACGTAACCGTTCCCAGCCAGACCTCCCTGGAGGTCCACACCGACAGCGGCGACATCACCTCCACAGGTGTCAACGGCCAGATAGCCTTGACAGCCAGCAGCGGCGACATCACCACGAACGGCGGCAGCGGCCAGATCACCCTCACCACCAGCAGCGGCGACATCGAAGCCAGCAACATCAACGGACAAATGCGGCTCACCACCAGCAGCGGCGACATCACCGCCGCCAATGCCAACGCCCGTGGAAACTCGACGTTCCAGACCAGCAGCGGTGACATCTCCTTCAACGGCTCGCTCGAACCCGATGGAAGTTACGGTTTCCAGGCCAGCAGCGGCGACATTGACCTTACCCTGCCGAACGACGCCGCGTTTCAAGTGCAGGCAACCACCGACAGCGGCGACATCAGTTCCGATTTCTCAGGGGTGAACGTCTTCCCTGGCAGCAGCGGCGCGGTGGCAAACGGCAGCGTCGGCAGCGCACCCTACGCCCGCATCACCATCCAGGCCAGCAGCGGCGACATCTACCTCCACAAAGCGTAAACCAGCGTTCGGCCAACCGCGTGTACCGCCGCCCTCCCTTCGGGAAGGGCCGCTTGCCTTGGCTGGGCCTCGGCATGCTCGCTCCCGTTGGTCGCTCGCGCGTCCCTCCCTGGCGGCGGACCGCTTCGCCAACCGCTTCCGCTGCCCTTCCAGGCGCACGCCACTTGTAGCGCCGCCTTCCAGGCGGCTCAACGCCGCGCTTATTGGGTGGGGCGGCTACTTGTAGCGCCGCCTTCCAGGCGGCTCAACGCCGCGCCGCCACGCACGCCGCCCCTCGTCGCAATCGCCGCGCTGCTGCGGGAGGGGCGGCCACTTGTAGCGCCGCCTTCCAGGCGGCCACCGCTGCGCCAGGGCGAGCGTTCGCCCTCCAGGCCAGCGGACTAGCAGGCCGACGTCCAGCCGCCAAGATGGCGGCGCTACAAGTGGCTCCCTCCGCCACGCACGCCGCCCCTCGTCTCAGCCCCCGCCCTGCTGCGGGAGGGGGGAGCCTGTGCAGACAGGCTTGGTAGCGTCCGCAGACGCCTCTAGCCGCGATTTCAATCGCCAGGGCGGGGCGGCGCAGCCTCCAGGCGCGGCCTTCAGCCGCCAGCCCACTGGCCTGCGCAGACCCCATGAAAACGTCAAACCCCATCAACCGCCAGTCTGCTGCGCCGGTACTTCCTTAAAAAAGAAGCAGAGTTCTTTGCCATAATCATCAACCGAACAAGGCGGCGTAGCAAAGGTAAAGACCCCGTAGAGCTTCGCGCCACTGCTGGTCTTGCCCTGGGCGCAGAGATGATAGGCGACGATGAACAGCGCCGGATAGGCAACCTGATCCTCAAAGAGCAGTGGAGGAACACCCACATCGCATTGATACGCGGGGTCCGTGCTTTCAAAAGTGAGCCTGCCAACGTACAGGTTGACACCGACCAGGTGCGAAAACGAACTCAGGGGGCGCGGAGCCTTTATCGGCGTCAGTGGAATGATTTGATTGACATACGCCGCGTTCTCAAGATCCCACTGAAACAGGGCTGATGGCGTATTGCCCGGCGTCCCATTCAGGGATGGGAAACAAATAGAATTATTGGGCTGCTCACCAGGCCGCGTGCCTGCATACACCGAACACGGGGGCCGCTCAAAGGTAAACATCACCGCAAAATGGGGCGCCACCTGCGGCTGCCCCCTCCCGGCCTGAGCAGCAGGAGCCTGGGCAAGCTGCCCGCAGGCATCAAAAACCGCCAGATAGCGACCAGGGAAAGCCTGCTGATTCGCGTAGAGCAGCGGCGTAACTCCCTGAAGGCACGCATATTGGGGATCAGTCGTATCCAGCTTGAGCGAACTCCACGTCTTCTGCACGCTGAAATCCAGGCTAATCGAATGGCCCAGCGAAGTCAATTGGCGGGCAGGTTGCACCGGAGTCAGCGAAATGCTGATGTCAGGAAAGCCGATGTTATAGAAATGCCAGGCCAGCGTATACTTCTTGGAGTGCGTCAGCACCCCCTTCACCACAAACACCCCCGTGATCAGAACCACTACAAGCAGCAGAAGCAGCGCCCCTTGTATAAACCGCTTCCGCGATACGTTCTTTCCAGTTGGTTTCATAGCGTTCACCCGCTTGCTTAGAGAGAGAAGGTAGGCACAGTTCCCGAACAGATACGGCAGAAATGTGTGTTTCTTCACATCCCCGCTGTGAACTGGTTCATGCCCGTATCCGCCAGGCAGTGATAGAATCGGCCCCAGGTTGCGCGACAACTCGTGCCAGACGCCTCCACCACTCGGCACACATCTTGTAGGCAATTGAAAGGGCGCTCTCCACAGCAGAGAGGGGGCCTGCATGCTCAATAAAGCGCGCCTGATACAGCTGGGCCTATGGATTGGTCTGGTAGGCGTCATCCTCGCGGCGCTTGGCTGGGGCGCCTTCCAACCCTGGGCAGCCAACCACTTTGGCTATGCCCTGCCCGGCCCCGACCGCCTACCCAATCGCATCTCCTATAATGGCCGCTATTATGGCAACCCCAACGAATGCGCCGGAGATACCTGGTGTCAGCCCTCCGACAAAAGCTGCGCCACAAAGCAGCAGCTCGTGGAACTGCGCCTCTGGCCCCTCAAACAAGTAGGCGTCATCCCAACACTCTTTGGCCCACCCCACCCCATCTTCGCCCCACCCGATAGCGGCCAGACCTTCCTCCTCGTCCTCGATGACGCCAACTGCTATCTCATCTACGGCCTCATGGACGGCCCATAACAGCCACCCATCTGTACCGCCCCTGCCGCCTTTGAGCCACCTGTACCGCCGCCATCCTGGCGGCCACCGCTGCGCCAGCGCGCACGCTGCCCTTGCGCGCCTATTGGGCGGGAAGCCCACCTGTACCGCCGCCTTCCAGGCGGCCAGCGATCCGCCAGCGCGAGCGTTTGCCCTCCAGGCCAGCGTATCAGCAGGCCAACGTTGAGCCGCCTTCACCTCGCCTGCCAACATCTCATGTTTGGTGAACCCCAATCGTCCACCACACTTGACGTATCCTTGCTAAACAGGTACACTGGGAAGGATGTGTGCGCACTTGACGGAGGGATAGGAAAACGGTACAGTTAACTGGAAAAGCGCAGCGATCCCAAAGGAGGGCCGGATGGAACGGCAGTACATTGGCCGCTACCGCATCACCGAAGAGTTGGGCGTCGGCGGTATGGGAACCGTCGTTCGGGCAGTTGATGAGGTTCGCCATCGGGATGTAGCCATCAAGCTCCCCAATGAACCCGACCCTCAGGTTATCAGCCGCTTGCAGCGCGAATGTGATGTCCTCGCCCAACTGGAGCATCACCACATCGTCCAGGTCTATGGTTCCGGCAGCGACCCCGACCTGCCCTTTTATATCGTCATGGAATACGTGGATGGGTCCACCGTCGAAGAACTCCTGCGCCAGCAAGGCGGGCGACTACAGCCGCGCCAGGCCCTCAAAATCGCCCTCGGCGTCGCTGAAGCCCTGGCCTACGCCCACAAGCCCCCCTTGCGCGTCGTTCACCGCGACATCAAACCCGGCAACGTCCTCATCCGCAAAAGTGATGGCGTCGTCAAAGTCACCGACTTCGGCATCGCCGCCGTCCTCTCCGAACGCGCCGGGTCCACCGCCGTCGGCACAATGGCCTACGTCGCCCCCGAGCAGGCGATGGGTCAGGGCGCTGACGAACGCAGCGACCTCTACTCCCTGGGCGCCCTCCTCTACGAAATGCTCACCGGCCAGCGCCCGCCTCGGCTTGCCGTCAACCGCGCCAGCCCGCCCAGCGCCTGGCCGGGCAGAGAACCGCTGCCGCCCGATCTGGCCGCCAGCGTAGACCGGCTCACCCTCGGCCTGCTGGAAGGCAACCCCAACCTGCGCCGACCACAGCGCGCCGCCGATGTCATCGGAGAACTGCGCAGCATGCTGGAGGGGCCATCCGCGCACCCCGCCAGCGCCTCGCTTTCCAACGTCTCGCCATTTGCCCCCACCGAGCGCGCCAGCAGACCGCCATCCTCTGCCTATCCTCCCGCGCCCGATGGCCCGCGCCGCAGCATACCGCCGGTCTCCAGCTATGGGGCGTATCCACCACCACCCATGCCCGCCCCCCGCGTACCGCCGCCTATGCCAGCCAGGCCACCCATGCCCATATCTATGCCGCCGCAGCCACAGGTCATTCCCGTGGTCCCCGTCGTTCCGGTAGGGCCGGTCATTCCCGTCGTCCCGGTGGTGCAAGTTGTGCCAGTCGTTCCGGTAATCGTCAAGCCGCCTTCCAGCGGCAAAGCCACCGCCTCGCTGGTGCTGGGCATTTTTGCCTTCGCCCTCGCGCTCATCGAGTTGGGCGGCCTCCTGGGCATCCTGGCCGTCATCTTCGGCCACCTCGCCCTTGGCGACATTCGGCGCAGCGGCGGGCGGCTCGGCGGACATAGTTCGGCCATCGCCGGTCTGATCATGGGCTATTTTGGCATCGGACTGGCGCTGCTCGTCTTTTTCTCACTCTACCAGCGTTAGCGTGGTCAGTTGGAAGGTGTCATGATACCATCATTCGCGCAGCCATCCTTGATTGGTCAGCGTTATAAAGTCATCCAACGCCTGGGCGGCGGCGCAATGGGCGCCGTCTTCCTCGCCACAGATAACCAGCGCAGCGACGAGCGCGTAGCCATCAAAGTACCAGCCGCCAGCCGCCACTGGCGCGCTGAATACGAGCGGCGCGTCCTCAAAGAGATTGGCATCCTCAGCGCCCTGCAACACCCGAATATCATCGCCATCCAGGACTGGGGGCAAGACCCACAGCTTGGCCCCTACATCGTCATGGAATATATCGAAGGCGGCTCCATCCTCCAACTCATGGCAAAATATCCCGGCCAGCGCCTTGGCCCCCTTGAGAGCCTGCGCATGGCCGCCACCGTCGCCGACGCCCTCGCCTACGCCCACTCGCGCCAGCCGCCCATCATCCACCGCGACATCAAACCCGACAACGTCTTGATACGCTCCTCCGATGGGCAGATCAAAGTCACCGACTTTGGCCTCGCCGCCGTCCTCACCGGCAGGCGCGCCATGACCCAATGGGGCACTCCCGACTATATCGCCCCCGAACAGGCCCTTGGCAAAGGAGCCGACGGGCGCAGCGACATGTACGGCCTGGCCGCCACGCTCTATCACATGCTCACCGGCCTGCGGCCCCCCTCCCTCGGCCTGCCCCTCCCCGCGCGGCCCAGCGCCGCCCTCACGCCCGGCATCCTCGATGCCGTCCAGGCGCGGCGCATTGACTTTCTCATCATCACCCTCATGGCCTACGACCCCAATGACCGGCGGCCATCACCTGATCGCAAACCCTGGCGCGCCACCGAAGTAGCCGAAGAACTCCGCGCCATCGCTGAACACCGCCCCGCGCAGGTCTACCCTGGCCTCGAAGACTCGGCCATCTTCCCCAGCCTCATGACCAGCATGATCCCGCCAGTGGGAGCCGCGCCCGCCCAGCGCGCCCAGCAGCAGCGTGTACCACCGCCGCCACCGCCGCCACAACAGATCGCCCAGCCCCCGCTGGCCCAGGCGCAGCGCGCGCCTGGGCCAGAGCTTATCCAGCCCATACCGCAGATGCCAGCGCCCCTTCCCGCGCCTGCCCAGCCGCCGCTTCAGGCGGAGCAGTTCTTCCCACCGCCCCCACCGCAAGCGCCCCCACCGCCAGAACAGGCGCGCCATCCATCGGCCATCATCCCCCCGCTGCCCAGGCCAACGGCTGGATTCCAGAATCCGCCGGCGCCCGCAGTTCAGGTACAGCCTCCTCAAATCCCACCCCAACCGCCAAACCGCGTCGCGCCGACAGCAACGAGCAGGCGCTCGCTGGGCATCTCAGCGCCAGAAATAGAATTGATCGCTGGCCTGCTCGTGGGCATAGCAAGCGCCGCCGTGCTTTTCTTCACCTACGCGCAGCTTCCCCAGGTAAACATCCAGGACGTAATCTTCAAGGCGCTCGTCTTTGGCCTCATCCTGTGGGGGGCTGGCCTGCTCGTCGGCGCTGCCTCGCCGCGCGGGCGCAGCGGGCGGCTGCCCTGGCTCGCCCTGCTCGTCGCCACCTTGACCGTCGCCATCGGCTTCCCCTTGGCCCAGGCCGTGCGCGCGGGAGAAGGATTATTCCACAACCTCAGCATCTTCGTCCTCGTGCTGACCGCCTCCCCCTTCTTATTCCTGGGGGCTGTCGGTACATGGTTGATAATGAAACTGATGGGGCGCTGAGGGTACCAATGCCCCTAGTGGATCAGTGGGGGATGTGAAGGGGTCGGCGGCGGCGCATCCGGCTCGCTCGCCATCAGCAAACGTATAGCCATCTCTGCGGCTTGATCGCGCGAACACCCCTGCTCGCGCAGCCAGGCTCGATAACGCTCCGCCTGCCATGCCAGCCGGGCGCGAGCGCACCATGTTTCTTCCCAAACGCCTGAAAACCCAATCGGCTCTTCACTGCCTCTATGATACAGACCTCTCACGGCTCTTTGCCTTTCCAGCCATCGCTCATATTACGCCCTGATCAGGCGCGCATGCAAGTAAGGAAGGGCTGCACTACTCCTTCCTCCATTTTCCGCAGGTTCTGTGCCAGATGGTCCTGGTTCACAGAACGGCTGTGGTCTGCTTCACTGACAAACATACCACCGGCGTATTACCATCACTCTATCAACCCGAAGAGAAATGGCCTCAACTTTAACAGAAGGTTCACCAGACCGTAACAAAGGGGCCATATAGTCTGCGTAGAAGAAGTTTTCCCTCTTCCCTCTTTTCCCTCCTCGGTCGGCAGGTGGCTGGCATCCCACCCGCCGACCGCTCCCCCCCTGACCGTTTTTTGCGCCAGAACCTTCGCGGCGTCCTCTTGTGTAAAGAGCCGCCTTCACCCGTACCGCCGCCGTCCCTGGCGGCGAGCGGGGCTGAGCGGGGCGCGTGTACCGCCGCCGTCCCTGGCGGCAAGCGGGGTGGGGCTGAGCGGGGCGGCTACCGGCTTCCAATCAGCCGCCCACATTCCTCCAGGCTCAGACACCGGCACTGGAGCAAGCACTCTTCCAGCAACCGCCTCATGTTCTGCGCCCTGGCAATGAGCGCCTCCACCTCGGCAAGCTTCTCGGTTGCCAGCGCCTGCCAGCGCGCCGAAGCAGGAACCTCTGGCGCAAAATCAGAGAACAGACCCTTGATCTCCGCCACCGTAAAGCCCGCCTCCTGAGCCAACTGAATGACCGCCAGCCGCTCCAGCACGCTGACATCATACCGTCGGCGTCCGCTCGCGCGCGCGGGCGCGGGCAAGACTCCGACGCTCTCATAGTAGCGGATCGCTGAAGGCCGCACGCCCGCGCGCCGCGCCACCTCACTAATCGTCAGTTCTTCCATCAGATCGCCTATTCCCCCTTGACTTAAAGCACACTTTAACAATTACACTAGACTATAGCGAACGCATGGAGCGTTTGCAAACGCCTGAAAAAGTTCCACTACACAGGAAGTGTTGGCAGACGAGGCGTGGTACTTGTAGCGCCGCCATCTTGGCGGCCAACGCTGCGCCAGGGCGCGCGTTCGCCCTCCAGGCCACCGGACCAGCAGGCCAACGTTGAGCCGCCGAGACGGCGGCGCTACAAGTGGCCCCCGATAGGTGGTGGAACCGTCTGAAAGAGCGATGATCAAGAAAGGGTTCTCAGGATGATTGAACAAACACCCGCCGTAGAAGACACCCCGATTGCCTGCAACTTAACCGGGGATGAACATGTCAAGCGAGGAGAAGAGGTCCGCGCCCTCTTCCACGAGGTCGAGCAGGTGCGCGAATTGGACGACGGCTATGCCTTTCGTTTCCCCGGCGGCGACACCTGGGCCAGCAGGCTGCTGGAGTTTACCCTCACCGAGCGCCGCTGCTGCCCGTTCTTCACCTTCGAGTTAGTCTTCGAGCCGAACGAAGGCCCCATCTGGGTCCACCTGCGCGGCTCAGCCGCCATCAAAGAATCCCTCGTAGGCGGGTTTGTCGCGGCAGCGACAGCGCGCGCCTGAATAGCAGATAGGCGCGCGAGCATAAAAACATGACCGGGTGAAATACCCGGTCATGTGTATCGCTCAGTTGCAGCCTTTGCCCGGCTTAAAACTCGTCGGCCAGAAAGCGCGTCCAGATCAACACCACCCCCAGCCCACCGGCCAGCGTAAAGAACGCCACCGCGCCCGCCTGGCTCTCGATATTCGGATCCTTGAACGGGAAAAAGAACGCCAGCGCCAGCCAGACCAGCGTATACGACACACCCAGCGAAAGCTTGGTAGTCTCCGACGACGCGCGCCAGAACAGTTGGAACATCAGCCAGATCACCGCAAAAGCGATAATCCAGATCCACCTCAGATTAAACGAAAGCGCGTAATTGACCGGATCAGGGGGAATATGCCAGGAGATCGAAGGGATCGCCACAAACCCAAGAATCCAGGCCAGCGTCACCGCCACACTCACCACCGGCTTGCCCGCCGTAATATGATGGCTTTTCATCATAGAAATAACTCCTGAATAGCAGCAGTGCCAAGAGACAGAATATATCCTGCGTTGCTATTGTAGCGAAACACTCCACCAAAATCAAGTCCCCCTCTTCGCCCACCGCTCGTACCGTCGTCTCAGCGGCCACTTGTAGCGCCGCCATCCTGGCGGCCAGCCGCCGCGCCAGCGCGCACCCTCCCCTTCCAGGCAAACCTCACTTGTAGCGCCGCCATCTTGGCGGCCAACGCCGCGCCAGCGCGAGCGTTCGCCCTCCAGGTCAACGTACCAGCACGCCAGCGTTGAGCCGCCTGGAGGGACGCGCTACAAGTCACACGCCTCGCTTGCCAACACCTCATGTGTGGTGGAACCCCGTAACGCCCTTCGTAACGCTTTCGTCACGGAGGCATGGTATTCTGGAATCTGAAGATACCCTGTGCCTGGTCCAGAAAGGAGCCAAACGATGCGCCAATCGGCTGCCTCGCCAGCGTCTGCCGAGACGCGCTTGCAGGGGCATTGGCTCCTCCTCGCTCGGATAACGTTCGGTGCTGCTGCGCTGTTGTCCATCTGGCTGTTCACGCTCGGCCTCGTGCTGAGCTTTGACCACCTGAACAGTCTCTCAGACGCCCCCAACGGCTGGAGCGCAGCCGCCTTTCAGACGGCCCTGGCTCAGCTTGGCCTCTCGGTCAGCTTCTATCATCTCTACCTGATTGTGGTAAATCTCATCTTTGCCCTCTGCTTCTTTCTCGTTGCTGCCCTGCTGCTCTGGCGCAAATCCAACGAATGGATGGCCCTCTTTGTCGCGCTGGTGCTGATCATCTTCGGCGCAATCTGGCCGACCAATCTCGACGGCCTGGCCGCCCTCTACCCTGCCTGGTCCTGGCTCTTCACCATTGCCAACCAACTCTCCCTCACCTTCCTGGCCGCCTTTTTCTTTCTCTTTCCCGATGGCCGCTTTGTCCCCCGCTGGATGCGCTGGCTGGTGATCGGGTGGATCGGGTCAGGCTTGCTTCAGTTGTTCGTACCCGGCTTGCCTGATGCGCTGGGGGTGCTGTTGTTTTTCGGTTCTCTGGCCTTAGTGCTGCTTGCCCAGATTTACCGCTATCGCCGTCACGCCAGCCCCGTCCAGCGGCAGCAGATCAAATGGGTCGTCTTCGGTTTCGGCGTCACGCTCAGCGCCACGTTGGGATATTTGGCGCTTGAGGCGCTCTTCCCAGTGCTTGATCAGCCTGGACCCATAGGCGTACTCTATAACATGGCGGGTTTTGCGCTGGGAAATTCCCTGTTTTTACAGATACCCCTGTGTGTCGGCATCGCGCTCTTGCGCCACCGACTCTGGGATATTGACAGCATCATCAACAAAACGCTGGTCTATGGCCTGCTGACCGCCCTGCTGGCCGCCCTCTACGCGGGCCTCATCATCGGCCTGACCAGTCTGGTAGGGGCGATCAGCGAGCAAACTTCTCAGCCAATAGTGCTGGTCATCTCCACGCTGGCAATCGCCGCGCTCGTCTTGCCCCTGCGGCGGCGCATCCAAAGCCTGATTGACCGCCGCTTCTATCGCAAGAAGTACGACGCCGAAAAGACCCTGGCCGCCTTCAGCGCCAGCCTGCGCAGCGAGGTCAATCTGGAGCAGGTGCAGCAGCAATTGCTCGCGGTGGTACAGGAAACCATGCAGCCAGCCCATATCTCGCTCTGGCTGCGCCCGCCCGACCACGCGCCCAGGCGACGCATGGATGAGACCGTTCTGAACCGAAGTGAGGGCAAGCGATCATGAGCATACCATCCGTTCCTTCTACCATCACCAATCAGGCGAGCCTGCCTCCCTCCGGCGCCGCCGAGACCCGCCTGGCTGGCCGCTGGCTCCTCCTCGCGCGGATAGCCTGCGGGGCAGGCGCGCTGCTGGCGTTCGTCCCTTTCACGCTCGGCCTCCTGCTGCGCTTGGCCCACCTGAACAACCTCACCACGTTCGACGTGTCTGAAGGCAGAACCCCAGCCGCCTTCCAGGCCGCCCTGGCTCAGCTTGGCCTCTCAGTCGCCTTCTATCAAATGTACCGTACCATCCTTGATCTCCTCTTTGTCCTCTGCTGCTTTCTCGTCGCGGCCCTGCTGCTCTGGCGCAAATCCAACGACTGGATGGCCCTCCTGGTGGCCCTGTTTCTCATGGCCTTCGGAGCCGTCTGGCCGACCAATCTCGACGGCCTGGCCCTCCTCTACCCCTCCTGGTCCTGGCTCTTCGCGCTTACGAACCAGTTTGCCTGGTGCTTGCTGCCGGCTTTTTTCTTCCTCTTCCCTGATGGGCGCTTCGCTCCCCGCTGGATGCGCTGGTGGTGGATCGTGTTGGTCGCGCCATCCGTGTTCTCGGCGTTCGTTCCGCCCTTGCGTCATAATACACCGGCTCTGCTGCTGGGGTTCGTCAGCTTTCTGGTCTCCGCGCTGTTTGCCCAGACCTACCGCTACCGACGCCGCGCCAGCCCCCTCCAGCGCCAGCAAATCAAATGGATCGTCTTCGGCTACGGCGTCACGCTCAGCGCCAATCTGGCATTTTTGCCGCTTCCGGCGCTTGGACAGTCTGGAACCGCCGGTGTACTCTATGACCTGGCGGGTTATGCGCTGGGGAACATCCTGTTTCTGCCCATCCCCGTCTGTGTGGGCATCGCCCTGCTGCGCTACCGCCTCTGGGACATTGACAGCATCATCAACAAAACGCTGGTCTATGGCCTCCTGACCGCCCTGCTGGCGGCCCTCTACGCCGGTCTCATCATCGGCCTGGAGCATCTGTTGGGCCTCTTCGGCGGGACCGCCGCGCAAAACCCGGTGGCGCTGGTCCTCTCCACCCTGGCGATTGCTGCCCTCTCCCTGCCCCTGCGCCGACGCATTCAGGCCATCATTGACCGCCGCTTCTATCGCAAGAAGTACGACGCCGAAAAGACCCTGGCCGCCTTCAGCGCCAGCCTGCGCAACGAAGTCAATCTGGAGCAGGTGCAGCAGCAGTTGCTCGCCGTCGTCACCGAAACCATGCAGCCCGCGCACGTCTCCCTCTGGCTGCGCCCGCCTGAGAGGCGAGCGGGTGGGCCGCCAGAGGCACTCTATCACGAGGCAGGGAAGGAGCGGTTCTATCAGTAACACATCGGTTGCAGCGACCCGCCCATTGGGCAGGCTCGTCAGTTTTGACGGTACTCTCGGCTGGAAATTGCGATGAATAGTCCCCAGAGGAACAACGAAATGCACGTTCCCGTTTCGTTGTTCCTCTAAAGATCGCCTCACACGACCTCCGCACGAGCAGGGGCGGGGTTGGAGCGCCGTCCTTCCAGGCGGCAGGGGTGGGGCTGTAGCGCCGTCCTTCCAGGCGGCAGGGGTGGGGCCAACCGTCCGTTGTGTGAGGCATTCTAAAGATCGAGCACGTGAGCAGTGAAAGAATGAGGTCTTATGCTATGCAGCAACTATGCGCCAATTGCGGCGCTCCGATTCAACCAGGGAGCGTCTCCTGCTTCCGCTGTGGAGCGCCTGTCGCTAGCGGCGGATCAGGCGCGTCTGATCCTACGCTCCGGGCAGGCACGCCACCAGGCGCCAACTACGGTCAACAACCGTATGGCCCACCACCGACCAACCCCTATGGCATGGCGCCAACGCAGCCAGGCTACGGCCCACCCCCACCGCTGGCCCCGGTCGGGGTTGCCCGGAAGAAACGCAGGCTACCACCGGGCGTAATCATCGTGGTGGTGGTGCTCGTCCTCACTGCCATTGGCGGCGTCCTGTCTGTTCGGTCGCTCTTTTTCCATCAACAAGTCAGGACCGGCGCACACATCACCACGGTCCAAACCGGAACCGGCTTTGACGATCAGTCCGGCAAAGTCACCGGAGAAACCGAGACGTTCAACCGTGGCGCTACCGTCTGGGTCGTCTATACCGTGACCAATGCAGACCCCGACGCGCTGGTAACGCTCAAGCTGTATAACAATGGCCGCTACGAACTCCAAACCCACTCGGCGCTCATCCACCAGCGAACCAACTTTTACGGCAACAGCTTTGAGATCAATAACACCGGCGAGCATCAGGTCGAACTCTATTACAACGACGACCTGGAAGCCAGCATCACCTTTAACGTCACCTAGACATGACGCATGATGGCCCCTTACGCCTGGGAGACGCTCGCGGCCTGCTGCCTCTGCTCACGAGTATCAGCCCGCGCACGTCTCCCGCTGGCTGCGCCCGCCAGAACAACACCCCTGGACTCACGGATACGCCAGCGGCCCACCCATCCGTACCGCCGCCACTTGTACCGCCGCCATCCCTGGCGGCCACTTGTAGCGCCGCCTTCCAGGCGGCCACTTGTACCGCCGCCTTCCAGGCGGCTCAACGCTGCGCCACCGCGCACGCGCCCCTTCCAGGCGAACGCCACTTGTACCGCCGCCTTCCAGGCGGCCCACCGCCGCGCCGCCCCCGCGCGCCCGCCCCTCGTCGCAACCGCCTCGCCTTCCTGGGGCGGGGAGCCTGTGTAGACAGGCTTGGCGGCGTAGCCTCCAGGCGCGGTTTTAACCGCCAGCCGCCTCCAGGCGCGGCCTTCAGCCGCCTGCCTCCTGGCAGCCCCCAGGACAACTCAAAAATCATGAACCGCCCGCTCAATCGCCTCCCACCGGCTCCACCAGATGAACCCGATCATTAAAGCGTTCCAGCAGCCACTCGCTCAGAAAACCAGGAAAAGGTACCTCCTTCTGCCAGTGGCTAATAGAAGTATGCCCCGCCAGCACATTGAACCGCAGCAGCGGCGCGCCACTCGCCCCCAGAAAAAACGAAAAGGCCGCCTCGATCACATTGCCGTGGCACACCACCACAATCGTCTTCCCTGCATGTTCCCGCACAATCCGATTCAGCGCAGCATCCGCCCGAATCGAAAACTCCAGCCAGTTCTCACACCCAGGAACCCAGCGAAAAAAAGGCATCTGACCCTCCGGGATCGCCTGCGCCCGCTCCTCAAGCTCCCCAGGACTCAGGCTCCCATCCTCGTTACGCCACTCCTCAACCTCCTCATCCAACACCACCGGCAGACCCAGCGCGGGCGCGAGAATCTCCGCCGTCTGCCGGGCGCGTGGCAGCGTACTCGCAATCAACACATCCGCCTGAATCTCACCGGTCCTTGCCAGACGGTCCCGCAGCCGTTCTGCCTGCGTCACACCCAGCGGCGTCAGCCCCAGGTCAAGATACCGGCCATCCTTCAGCCCAAACATAAAATCCCCATGTCGAATCAAATACAGATGCGTCACAACAGACGCTCCTCTCACTCCCTGCACAGAAAACACCCTGGCATATCCCATCGCCAAACAACCTTCCCAAAATCACCCCGCTGAGTGTATCACATGCCCCACTTGTAGCGCCGCCATCTTGGCGGCCACCGCTGCCCCCGCGCGCCCGCCCCTCGTCGCAATCGCCTCGCCTTCCTGGGGCGGGGGAGCCTGCGTCGGCAGGCTTGGTGGCGTCCGCAGACGCCTCTAGCCGCGATTTCAATCGCCAGGGCGGCAAGCGCCCGCCGCAGGCCCGGTTTTAACCGCCAGCCTGCTTGACGCCAGAGACTATACTGAGCTATAGAGCTTCATCTCCACCTGAAATGGCCCTTAGATGAGAGGACGCGGGCTATGCAACCGAGAACCTGTCCCAACTGCGGGCGTCTGCTACCAGCGCAGGCCACATCCTGCATGAACTGTGGCTTCAGGTTCCAACCTACCGGCCAGCGACCACCCGCCCGCCCCTCCTCATCCTTCCCGCCCGCTGGCCCCACCAACCCATTTACCGCGCGCACCAGACCGCCCGCCTCATCCACACCGCGCGCCCGTCCTCCCCTTCAGCCGCCAGATGGGCCAGCGCCCCGCCCGCGCCAGCATACCCCGGCGCAGCCAGGCAAACCCGCGCCCCGTCAGCGCCCAGGCGCGTCGTCCCAATCGGGCAGACCACGCGTGGCGCCCACGCCCGCGCCCACACCAAAAAAACTCAACCCGCGCCTGATCCTGATCCTGGCGGCGCTGGTGGGCGTCATCCTGGGTGGCGTCATTGGCATCTTCGCCTTCGTCCACAAAGGACCAACCACCGCCGCCAACAGCCCGAACCTCAGCCCCGCAGGCAAAATCATTGGCCGCGTCAGCTTCAACTCATCAGGCGGCCTGCAAGGCACAACCACCATCACCCTGCCCGAGAACACCGCAGCGCCCGCAAGCTCCATCCAAAAGGGCGCGAGCGCCAACGTCCTTCAGGTCGTCGTCAACAACGGCACCCTGAACTTCGGGCTAACCCTCTCGCCCTATCCTGGCCCTGGCTCCTACACCCTCCAGCCGTTCCAGACCAATCCAGCCCCTGGCAGCTTCAACGGAACCATAAGAATCAGCAACCAGCAAAACTCCTGGTCCCTACATCCACCAGCGCAGTGCGCCGTCACCATCGCCAGCGACACCCCCCTCAACCTCCAGGCGCAGAAAAAGCCGCTCCACGAAGTCAAAGGCAGCTTCGACTGTCCAAAACTGGTCGGCTCCGGGACCATCGCGCCCATCAAAGTCACGCAAGGCCAGTTCGACGTATACGTCGAGATGCTCGGCTCCTGACCCTCAGAGCGCCTCACACACCCTCCGCACGAGCAGGGGTGGGGCTGTAGCGCCGCCTTCCAGGCGGCAGGGGCGGGGTTGTAGCGCCGCCTTCCAGGCGGCAGGGGTGGGGTTGTAGCGCCGTCCTTCCAGGCGGCAGGGGTTGGGGCCACCCGTCGGTTGTGTGAGGCATTCTTAAAACACCTGCCGCTGAAACGATACGCCCGGGCTTCCCATGCGTTTAATAAATAGCAGGCAATAATTCAAGGGTCGTGTAAGGAGGCATGGTTGGTCTATGAACGATCAGCAGCCGCCAGCGGGAAGCCGGAACAGTCGCTCGGCGCAGGACAGCGAAGCCATCACCAGAGAACTCACCTCCCTCAAACAGGCATCGGATCACCTCTCAGCCATCGAGCGCGACCTCGAAAACCGGCGCGTTCAACTCCAAACCCAGATCACTCGGTATACCGAGCAAGCGCCGCTCGCCCGCCAGGCCAATCGCCATGACCTGGCGAACGAAGCCCTGGCAAGAGTCGCGCAATTGCAACCAGAGCTAACCAGGGTTCAGGAGCAATTGGCGCGCATCGTCGCGCGCCAAAAAGAGATCACCAGCCGACAGCTTGACCTCTTGAGGCAGACGAGCGCCCCCGGCAGCGTTCGCCCGGCCTCCAGCAGTTCGTCTCCTTACCCCGCGCGCCGGAAGCCCAGGAAGCGCCGCCGTATCCTGACCCTCAGCGCCGCTGCGACCCTGCTCCTGCTCACCGCGCTGGCGCTGGGGCAGACCCTGCGTTCCACCCCGGCGCAGCAGCCGACAACCACAGCCCTTGCGCAGGCCAGCCCAACGCCAACGGCAACCCCCTTCATCTCTCCTACACCCACCCCACAGACCTACCCCTTCCGACCAGACGGCACCGGGCCAACCACCCAGCAATGCCTGATCGCGCTCGGCCACCCCTGTTATAGCCCGGAGCAAATCCAACGGGCATTCAACCTGCCCGCCCTCTATAAGCAGGGCTACAATGGCGCGGGCCAGACCATCGTCATCCTTGGCGTCGGGAAAACAAGCTCCCTGCAAGCCGATCTGCATCACTTCGATAAAGTCTGGGGCTTGCCCGACCCGCCCAGCTTCAAGATTATCCAGCAGGCCGGTCCCCCGGCTCCCTATACCTGCCCTGATAAAGAAGATGACTTGCAGCTTGAGAACACCCTCGACGTCGAATGGGCGCATGCCATCGCCCCAGGCGCCAACATCGTGCTGCTTCTTGGCTCCAACAAGTCGCCGAGCGGCTCGCGGGAAGATAATTGCCTTTTTTGGAGAATGGCAGATACGCTCAACTACGCGCTGTACAACCAGTTAGGGCAGATCATCACTATCAGCTATGGCGGCAGCGAACTCGGCGCAGTCGGCGCCTCCGCCTCAGAGAAATCCTCAGATCGGCAGTTCTACCTGTTCCAGGACGCGATTCTGAAAGACGCCGTGACGGCTGGCATCACCGTCCTGGCATCCAGCGGCGACAACGGCGTCACCAACCCTGATGGCTCCAACAATCCCAACGCCGTCTGGCGAAAGCCGAACGTCTCCTGGCCCGCCTCCGATCCCTACGTACTGGCCGTCGGCGGCACCACCCTCCAGGTGCGCGATGCAAGCGGAACCTACAGCAGCGAGCGCGTCTGGAATGACTCGAACGGCGGAGCTACCGGCGGCGGCCTGAGCGCCGTCTTCCCTGAGCCAGACTATCAACTCGGCTTGCTCAATCAACGCACGCTCAAAGGCAAACGTGGCCTTCCTGATGTCGCTTTCCCCGCAGAACCAAGCTTCGACCTCTACGCCTCATTTGAGACTGGCGTCCTGGGCCAGGTCAACTCCAGAAAGTGGAAACACTGGGATGTCATCGGCGGGACCAGCGCCAGCGCCCCTTGCTGGGCCGGGCTGATCGCCATCGCCAACCAGATGCGCGGCAAACCATTAGGCTTTATCCACCCCGCGCTTTATAGTCTGCGCGGCAAAAGCATGCACGACATCACCAGCGGCAATAACACCTATCACGGCATCACCGGCTATAAAGCGCAGTCTGGCTACGACCTCGCTTCCGGTTGGGGAACCCCCATTGCTGACCGGTTCCTGGCCGACCTGATCGCCGCCGTTGATTACCCTACCATTCCTTGCCCCGTCGTCATACACAAATGTAGCTGACAACTCTCAAGCAGGTTAGGTATAATCAACACATGAGTAATGCGGATCATCTCCCAACCATACCTTTCGACACCCCGCAAAGCTGGGAAGCCTGGCTTCAAGAAAACCATACCAGCGCCAGGGGTATCTGGCTCAAAATCGCCAAAAAAGAAACCGGCATCCCCTCCGTAGACTACGCGCAAGCCCTCGATGCTGCCCTCTGCTACGGCTGGATCGACGGACAAAAAGCCCCCTTTGACGACCAGTACTGGCTCCAAAAGTTCACCCCGCGTGGCCCAAAGAGCGGCTGGTCAAAAATCAACTGCGCCAAAGCCACCGCCCTCATCGCCCAGGGCCGCATGCAGCCAGCGGGCCTCCATCAAATAGAACTCGCGCAGGCCGATGGCCGCTGGCAAGCCGCCTACGACTCGCAGAGCAGCATCAGCATCCCTGACGACTTTCAACGCCAACTGGACACCAACCCCCAGGCGCACACGTTCTTCAATACACTCAACAGCGTCAACCGCTACGCCATCCTCTACAGAATCCAAACCGCCAGAAGACCCGAAACCCGCGCCGCCCGCATCAGCAAGTTCATCGCCATGCTCTCCAACGAACAGAAAATATACCCCTGAACGCCCGTACCGCCGCCATCCCTGGCGGCCACTTGTAGCGCCGCCTTCCAGGCGGCCCACCGCCGCGTGTACCGCCGCCATCCCTGGCGGCCACTTGTAGCGCCGCCTTCCAGGCGGCTCACCGCCGCGCCAGCGCGCACGCCCCCCTTCCACGCCAGCGCCACTTGTAGCGCCGCCTTCCAGGCGGCTCACCGCCGCGCCAGCGCGCACGCCCCTCCAGAGCGCAATCACCCCGCTCATAGGGGCGGGGAGCCTGCGTCGGCAGGCTTGGCGGCGCAGCCTCCAGGCGCGGCTTTAGCCGCCAGCCGCACTGGTCAAGCGCCCACTTCTCTGCTAGACTATCCCTACAGTACGATAGAAGGTCATCCCCAGGTCAGGAGGAAACGCCACATGACAGAGAAAGTCTATCGCAGCGAACTCACCCCCGTCAGCTTCCTTCGCCGAAGCGCCTCCGTCTTCCCCGACAAAATCGCCATCGTCCACGGAGAACGCCGCTACACCTATCGCCAGTTCGAGGAGCGCGTCAACCGCCTGGCCTCGGCCCTGCGCGCCGCTGGCATGCAGAAGCATGATCGCGTCGCCTTCCTCGCCTTCAACACCCCGCCCATGCTCGAAGCCCACTTTGGCGTACCCGCCGCTGGCGGCATCCTCGTCGCCATCAACACCCGCCTCTCCGCCTCCGAAATCAGCTACATCTTGCAACTCTCCGGCGCGCGCTTCCTCTTCGTTGACGCCGAGCTTCAGCATCTCGTCGAAGACCCCGCAGGCATCCAGCTTGTACGTATTGACGATAGTGGCGCGCCCGACGACCCCTACGAAGCCTTTCTGGCGGGCGGCTCGCCAGAGTTGGTCACAAGCTGGCTCGAAGACGAAGAAGAAACCATCTCCATCAACTACACCTCCGGCACCACTGGCAAACCCAAGGGCGTCATGTACACCCATCGCGGTGGCTATCTGAACGGGCTGGGCGAAGTCATCGAAACCGGCATGACCTTCGAGAGCGTCTACCTCTGGACCCTGCCCATGTTCCACTGCAACGGCTGGTGCTTCACCTGGGGCGTCACCGCCGTCGCGGGCACACACATCTGCCTGCGCAAGCTCGACCCCGCCCGCATCTGGGAACTGATCGAAAGCGAAGGCGTCACCCACTTCAACGGCGCGCCCACCGTCCATATCTCGCTCGTCAACGCCCCCCAGGCGCACCATCTGGACCGCCAGGTCACCGTCACCGTCGCGGGCGCGCCGCCTTCGCCCACCCTGCTGGGCCAGATGAAATCGCTCAACTTCCGCCCCATCCATGTCTACGGCCTCACCGAAACCTACGGCCCGCACACCGTATGCGAATGGCACCCCGAATGGGCCGAGCGCTCCCCCGACGACCAGGCCCGCCTGCTCGCCCGCCAGGGCCAGTGCTACGTCATCGCCGATGGCCTGCGCGTCGTCGCTCCCGACATGAACGACGTACCCCGCGACGGCCAGACGATGGGCGAAGTCCTCATGCGCGGCAACAACGCTGCCAAAGGCTACTTCAACGACGAAGCCACCACCGCGCGCGCCTTCGAGGGCGGCTGGTTCCATTCCGGCGACGTAGCCGTCTGGCACCCCGACGGCTATATCGAACTGCGCGACCGCAAAAAAGACATCATCATCTCCGGCGGCGAAAACATCTCCACCATCGAAGTCGAGCAAATGGTCGCCCGCCATCCCTCCGTCCTCGAATGCGCCGTCGTCGCCATCCCCGACGAACAGTGGGGCGAGCGCCCCAAAGCCTTCGTCACCCTCAAGCCAGGCCAGACAGCCACCGAAGCCGACATCATCGCCTTCTGCCGCGAACACATGGCCCACTTCAAGTGTCCCGCCGCCGTCGAATTTGGCGACCTGCCCAAAACCTCCACCGGCAAAGTCCAAAAGTACGTCCTGCGCGAAAAAGAATGGGCCGGGCACGAAAAGCGCATCAACTAGCGTTGAGGGCTAACGGTGGATTTTGAGGCTCTTACTATATAATGAGGGCAGAGAGGAGGAGCAGATGGCAAGTCTTGCAGAACTTCTTGAAGGAATTACCTGCCCACGCTGCGGGCGAGAAGATACCTACGTGATTCGTAAAGTAGATCAGGTGGTTCCTGTTGACGGAGATGTTGTCACTGTCACCCTGACAGTAGGTGAATGCACCTACTGCGGCGAGCGGCTGCTTGATGACACTGCAACACAACAGCTACAAGAAGCCACCCGCAAGGTGCGCCAGGGCATCCTTGCCGGATTGACTCGTACTGGCTCTGTCTACCACTACACACCGCAGAGCTAACCTCCAGAGGCTTTATGCATAACAGGAAAGCCGAAGAGGCAGAGGAAGAAGAGGATTTCCTGGAAGAGATGATGCGTGAGTTTACCAAGGAAGACCCTCTTTTTCCAGAGGCGGTTGAAGCTCACCTGCGCAAACATGAACTTTTGGAGGCGCTCGCAGAGAAGCGTATCGCGCTCGGCCTCTCACGAGCCAAAGTCGCTAAACGCCTCGGCATGAGCGCATCCGCGCTGGAAAGCCTGGAGCGTGGCGAGTCCGATCCCAGGCTTTCTCTCATCATGCACCTGGCGTTCATCCTGGGCCAAACGCTCGAACTGCGCCCGGCCCCCATCTCCCAGGAAACGCCACCCTCCGCCTAGCCTGCACCGCCCTCCCTGGCTTAAAAGCGCAGGGCTTTCTGTAAGGATTCCGCCGGTATTCGTGGCGCACATGCGCCTGCTATAGCCGCTTTCTCAGGTGATAGGTCTTGTACCCTATCGGATCGTCATCCAGCGTCCCATAGACCTCGTAGCCCAACTTCTGATAAAACAGTGGCGCTTGAAAGCTGTGCGTATCAAGCGCCACCTGGCGGCAGCCGCGCGCCCGCCCCTCGGCCTCGGCAGCCTGAAGCATGCGCGTCCCATAGTCTTTGCCCCGCTCCTCCTCGCGCACCCACAGGTACTGCACCTTCATCATACCGCCCCACGTCCAGCCCCAAAGGCCCGCGACGATGGTCCCCTGCTCATCACGAACCAGCAGCGCAATATCGCGCCCATCATAATAGCCAGTAGCCGCCATATTGTAGGCATGAATTTGCTCTTGCAGAAACGTGTAATCCTGATCGTCTATCCTATCTTCCACCTGGAACGTCTCATCTGGCATGCGAACGCTCTCCTGATCACATTCTTTCCGATCCTCACAGCGAAACGTAGCACCCATACCGCCGCCGTCCCTGGTCGCCAACCCGCCTGTACCGCCGCCGTCCCTGGCGGCGCATCGCTGCGCCCGCGCGCACGCCGCCCCTCTGAACACAACGCCGCGCCCGCCTGGGGCGAGGAGTCTCTGGAGAGGGTCGTGTCGCCTGGCTTGCCGCCCATAGGCGCGGTTTTAACCGCCTGCGGGCTGCGCGGCCTTGCGCCTTTAGCGGCGAATTCATTCGCCGATAGGATGAGTTGCTTCGACGACCGCGCTGCTCTCTGGCGAGCAATGCTCCACTGGTATCCTGGCCCACCAGAGAAGCTGCGCCTGCAATCCTGCAAACAGCAGCAGCGCCCACGTTGGCAGCCAGGTCAGCGCATTTGCCACCCCGGCCAGTCCCGCGCCCCCGTATTCAAGCAGCCGCCCAGGCAGCGCAGCCACAATACCACTGGGGATCAGCAGCGGGACCAGGCTCAGCGCCAGCAGCCCCCACCACCAGCGCGGCGGCCTGGCAAGCTGCCGCAGCGCCAGCCACACCGTAGCTGCGGGCAAGATCAGCGTCACCAGCCCCCAGTACCACGTAAGCGGGAACACGACGAGCAGCACCGTCACCAGCAAACCCAGCGACAGCAGTTCGCCCACCTCCGGCTTGACCCGCCCACTGAGCCGCCAGAGAAAGAGCAGGGTTGCCGCCAGCAGCAGCCCGCCAATGCCCTCTCCAAGCAGCACCGCCTGCGGCACACTCAACCCCTGCATCAGCGGCGGCATCGGCGGATCCGCCGGATAGCCGATAAAGAGCCGGGCCACATCGCCCACCAACGACGTATTGGAGTACGCTGGCACCCCAAAACGTTCGGCTGCCTGTACCGGCCCCAGATAGACAGCATAAGCCGCTGGACCCAGCGCCAGCAGCCCCAGCGCCAGCCCTCCCAGCAGCGTCACTGTCCCGCCCAGCGCAACCCGCCACTTGCGCCAGATCAGCGCGTTCGCCAGCAGCGCCAGCGGCCACAGTTTGATCAGCCCCGCCGCGCCGATCAGCGCCCCCGCCCACCCCGGTCGCTGCCTGCGCTCCAGCGCCCAGGCACCCACCAGCAGCGCCGTCACCGCTTGCCCAAGGTTATGCGAGCCTATCGCCAGAAGCGAGGGCGTCCACAGGAGGCTGCCCAGCGTGAAAAGCGCCATGCCGCGCAGCAAGCGCCAGCCCAACTCCCGCAGAAGCAGCAGGCCGCTGACGAGATAGGCGGTCAGAGAAACCAGCCCCCAAACAGTTGCGGCCAGCGCCTGGGAAACCAGGCCAGACGGCAAAAACAAGAGTACCACGAAGGGCGGATGCGAATCGTAGAATCCAAGCCCCGGACAAAGCGCCTCGCCATTCCCCGTCAGCAGCGCCAGATAGGGCGACGCTCCGCGCAGCACATACCGCGCCGCAAAATAATCCTGGCAGAAATCAGTCACTCCCTGGCTCGCCCCGATCACTTGCAGCGTCAGCGCGCCCACGCCGACACACAGCAGCGTCGCCCAACCGACTACGCGCAAAAAAGAGGGCAAACCTTTCACTCAGCCTCCAAACCTTGTGATGCCTGCCTATTCTATATCACCACATGCCCGCGCGCAATCGCTGGGGAAAAAGCCCTTTGACTTTTTCATTTCCAGCTCGTATGCTGGTTGAGAAGGGCTGCTTTTGCCAGGGGAGGTCTTTATGCACGCCGATGCAACAGACCGGACCATCGCGCTCTATCCCAACAAATGGGGACTGCTCAAGGGGCTATATCTCTTTCGATTGCTGGTTCCCATTCCTCTGGTGCTGGTGAATGACCGGGGAATTATTTCCCACCCCCCAGGATTCCTTTTTTTCAAGTGGCGGATGGAGATCACCTGGCCGGAGATAGCGGCCATGTATGTGCTTGAAATGACCTTCCCGCCAGCACCCAGGAAGCATCGGTTTCTAAAAACCAGCCCTACCCATCGGCTTCTGGCAATTATCCCCAAAGACCCTGAAGCGTTCTTGATGCGCCACAAGATGACGCGCGTGCGCACGTTAGTGCGTACCTTTCCTCTCTGGATCATCATGGGGGTGACGAGAGCGCCTATGTTGATTGCTGAGCCACATATCGCGCCTCTCTCGCTGGATGACCTCCTGGTCCAGATTCGCACGCGCTTTCAGGCGGAACTGGAGGCCAACAGCATTGAGGTCCGCGAAACGCAGAAAACCGACCTCTCTCAGCTACCTCAGCTACCTCGGAGGAACCCCAGCCGATCTGTTGAAGATCTCTCGATTGATCGGGAAGCCTTTCGCCAGTGGCTGGATCAGCAAGAGGGGCCGCTGGTTGGGACCGGACGCGCAGATGTCTTTGAGGGGTTTTGGGGAGCGAGTGGGACAGGCTTGCTGAAGGCCCTACAGGAGCATGATGATACGCCGCTGGCCCGCTATCTGGCTGGTATCCTGGGCCATCCAGTCTTCATTGCAGTTCCGTGCGTTTTTCTTCCTCATTCTGCGGACCAGTCGATGATGAGGTTGCCCGCGTGGGCCAGGGCATTTGATGAGCAGGTCCAACCCATGCCACACAAAACAGTCACCAAAGAGGAGGCGCTGGCGGCGCTGGATCGCATCTAATACCCTGTCCTATTGAAGCGTGATTGCCTGTACCGCCGTCCCTGGCAGCGCACCGCCGCGCCCACTTATAGCGCCGCCTTCCAGGCGGCTAGCCGTTGAGCCGTCCTCAAAGCTTCGCCTGCCTCCTGGCCCGCGCGCGCGAGCGCAGCCGATCTACCAGCCAGGCCAGAAAGACCGCCAGAACAGCAACCCACAGCGCGGTTGGCGTCCCAAACAGCTTACTGAGCAGCAGCGTACCCACCCAGCCGCCCAGCAGCCCCGCCAGCGCGCCCAGCGCCAACACCAGCAGCCAGCCCCAACGCCCCCACAGGGCCGGGCGCATCCGCGCAGCCAGCGCCAGCGCCCCCACGATCACGCCCAGCGCCAGCCAGACCAACGAAAGCAGAAACATCGCAGCGCCCCCTTCCCCTTTATGCGCTGGCGCTCAAAACGCCGTCCAGAATGCGATAGAGCTTACTTCCATCACCCAGCAGCGGCCCAAGACCAAAGCCAGAGCTAATCTCCGTATGGTGGAAAATGCCGAACTCAGCGTACTCGTGCGGATGCCCCAGGCGGGTCAGCGCCGCGTCGAAGTTCCGCGATTCAGTGAAGGGAACGTAGGGATCGGCGTGATCGTGCAGCAGATAAATCGGGCAGCGAATCTGCGCAATCACCTCGCTGGGCGAAAGCTCATCGAATAACTGCTTCACCGCTGGCGAAAGCGCCGCCATATTCCGCTCCACCTGCGCCGGATCAGGCTCATCGCCCGCGATCAAGTGATAGGCTGCCGCCGCCCCTGGCGTAGTAAGCTGCGTATCCGGGTCGGCCAGCGGCGTACCCCCTGGTGTCAGGCCATTGATGAAAAGCTGCCCCTCGTCCGGCGGCAGCGTGCCGCCCACCATATTTGCCAGCGCCTGGATGGGCAGCGCCCCCGGATGAAACGGCGTGACCACTCCATCCGCCGTCACCGAGCGCCGCCCAAAGTCGCGCAGCAGATCAGCCGCGTTATAAAACGCCCCAAACGTAGCGATAAAAGCCAACCGATCTTGAAGGCGCGGATCGGCGGCGGCCAGGCACGCCAGCGCAGCCCCGCCGCTGAAGCCCACAATGCCGATGTCTCGCGGATTCACCCCCGGCAGATGCGCCGCATAATTGAACACCTGAATCACCGACTCTTTATCCGCAGGATCGATCACCACATTGAGCAGCTGCGTCGTCGTCATATTCACCACCACCACGCCCAGCCGCGCCAGCGACTCCGAAAGATTGAGAAGCTGCGGATCGGTGCGGTTATCCCCCACGCCCGTAATCAGGATGACCGCCTCGCGGCTGCCGGGGATAGGCGGTGGCTTGCCAACCGGCACGTAAACATCCAGAAAAATCTGCCCCGTCTGCGCAGGCAGAACAGGCTGCGTATGCGAAATCGGCTCGCCCGCCTCCACCAGCGGCCCTGGCTGCGTAGCCGTCAGCGCGCTCGAAAGCAGCAGAGCGCCGCGCACCAGCACACGCCCATCCGGCGTCATCGAAACGAAAAAACCGATCAGAAACAGCAGCGCCAGCGCCACACGCGACGGCCACATGCCCCACGACCGTTTGCGCCGGGGCTTCTTCGGCGCAGCCTGCGCAGAAGCCAACGCAGCATCAGCCGTCGCTGGCGCACCTTCTGGCACAGCGCCTTCTTCCCATACTCGCGCAGCGTCTACAGGCGCCGCGAAATCTTGTTCGCCTTCTGCCATCCTCAGCCTCCTCGCCTGCCAGCGCATGCTCGTTCGCATGCTCCAGAGGAAAAAGGGCGCACAGCCCTGTATGCGCCCACATCAGGTGGTATCTGTACAAATTATACCAAATCCCACTGAATTAGCGCCTGCGTGCTGCCGCCCTCCCTGGCGGCCACCTGTACCGCCCCCTTCCACGCCACCCCACTTGTAGCGCCGCCATCCTGGCGGCCCACCGCCGCGCCAGCGCGCCCGCTCCCCCTTCCACGCCAGCGCCGTGCTTACTGGGCGGGGAGGCCACTTGTAGCGCCGCCATCCTGGCGGCCAACGTTGGCCGCCTGGAAGGCGGCGCTACAGGTACAGACGCCGCGCCGACGCGGGTGGGGGGAGCCTGCGTCGGCAGGCTTGGCGGCGCAGCCTCAAGGCGCGGTTTTAACCGCCTGCCCGCCTGGGCGGGGGCTTCTCCCGCGCCAGCCAGTAGACAGGGCAAGCTATACTGGAATGAGGAAACTTGTAAGGCCGGAACCTGTACACAAGAGTCGCAGCCAGGAAAGGAGCGCAGCCTTGTACGCGCGAATCGTCACCGTCGAGGCAAACGTTGACAAGCTCGAAGAGTTGATCGCCATCTATCGTGACTCTATTGTGCCAGCCGCCAGGCAGCAAAAGGGGTTCATGGGGGCCAGGCTGTTCACCAACCCCGTCACCGGCAAAGGCGTTTCAGTAACACGCTGGCAAAGCAAGGAAGACCTGGAAGCGGGCGAGGCCAGCGGCTATTACCAGGAACAGATTGCCAAGATCGCCCCCATGCTCACCGCCCCCCCAGCCCGCGAAATCTTCGACATCAGCGTAGACTAACCGCCGATCCCAACAAAGAAGGCCAGCTCTGCGCCCAGTGCTGGCCTTCAGCTATACCATGCCTGGCCCGGTTATAGCGCCTGGTACTCGACACAGCCCAGGGGCTGGCAATTATGATCGCCAGCCCCTGGGCTGTGTCGGTAACGTTTCACGCCACCCCAGGTACCCTTACTCTGCGGTTGCTGAACGTCAGAATAGCAGCAACGAAGAGGAACACCGAGGCAATGATAGCCCACCAGCCAACAATAAAGAAAAACGCAATGCCCGACGCCAGCAGCATCACCGCCGCCAGAATAGGCAGAACCGGAGCCAACAACGAGCCGCACAACGCCACCAGCACCACCAGCAACCCCCAGAAGAAGTGCGACTGATCGGGGTTAAATCCCGCCACCGTCCCCAGGACATGAAACAACGAATACAAGATGTTGATAATCAAAGCGAGGACTGTCCCAACAATTCCAATGATCAGAGCAATCGTGCGAAGCGTAAATCGCGCCAGACCGCCTCCAGTTTCGTTCGCCTGTGCCATCAGTCTGCTCCTCTCGTGTGAGTCTACCTCTGCCTACCTCGTGGCAGTGTTCTGAGCCTGCACGAATCGCGCCAGCAGCGAGAGAAGCGTCTCAGCCCTTTCAGGCCCGACACACAACGGCCAGCTTCAGCATACCCTTTTCAGAAAACCTTTTTGTAGAGCAGCGTCCCATCCTGCACACAAAACCGCGACCCCGGACGGTTCACATGCCCACACGTCGGACACGCCAGGATATATTCCTCTTTCATCTCCCTCTGCTTCATCTCCCCCGGCCCCTCCTGGCGCCCCCCGTTCGCAGCAACTCTTTTCCCATCCACTATATCCAGCAGCGACAGCTTCGTGCCATCCTTCATACAAAACTTCGCAGTGGGGCGGTTGATAGTACCGCAGACCGGACAAATGCGCCTGGGTTCAATCGTCGGGCTATCATCAATAGCCCGCTCTGGAGCGGGCAATTGAGGAACGCCAGCCGACTTCGCAGGCAGCGCCAGGATGCGCGCCCGGCTAATAGATCGGCGAAAGGCCACCGCAAACTCCCCCGCGCTGCGATAGCGTTCCTTCGGCTCCTTTGCCAGCGCCTTCATCACCACCGCCTCAATCTCCCTCGTCAGATCAACCCGCTGGCCCACCAGCGGCGGTGGCAGTTCCAACATATGCTTCAAGATCACCGACCACGACCCACCGCCAGAATCCTGAAACGGCACTTCACCCGTCAGCATCTCGTACAGCGTCACCCCCAGCGAATAAATATCGGCGCGCCAGTCCACCATATTGCTGTTCCCTTGCTCCGGCGCGAGATAACATGGGGTACCGCGCACCGTCGCCCCATTGAAAGAAACCGTTGGCGCAGAGGTCGGGCCTCGCTTGTCCAGATTACCCGTCATCCTCGCCAGCCCAAAATCGCTCAGCAGCAGCCGCCCCCCCTCCAATAACAGATTTTGCGGCTTCACATCCCGATGAATAATACCCTTGCTGTGCGCGTAATCCAGCGCCGTAGCCGCCTGCCCCAGATAATTCGCCGCCTTCTGAAGAGGCAGCCCACCCCCACCTCTGGCCGGATCAAGCCGCGCATCCAGCGAACCACCAGCCGCGTACCGCATCACCAGATACGCGATCCCTTTCTCAATCCCAAAATCGTAGACGGGTAAAATATTCGGATGATTCAGCATCGCCACCAGCCGCGCCTCGTCTCGAAAGCGATCCAGAAACGAAAGGCGCGGCGGGCCATCCAGCAGCGAAGGCCGCAGCACTTTAACCGCCACCGTCCGATTCAATTGTTCGTGCGCTGAAAGATAGACCGCGCCCATGCCACCATACCCCAGCAGCTTCTCCAGGCGGTACCCCCCCACCTTTTTCCCGATAAGCGCCTCAAAGCCCTCCATGAGCTTTCACCCTCCCTGGCAGGGTTGACAAGATTTGCCCAAGCAAGAAGTCAAGTTCTATTGATGCGCTCGATTATAGCACAACCTGCGTCAAAAGTTGACAGCCAAATTGAATAAAAAAAAGGGCGATTGGCAGGGTCTTTTTTGTATAGTATGATAGAGAGGGTCAGATAAATCAGGCGCACTGCCCCACTTTTTCGAGCCGCCACCCGACATCTACCCCTTCCTGAGAGGAGGCCAGCACTCAGATGATGCCAGCAGACAAGCCAGAGCACCCCCTCTGGATCAAGCGTTTATCTCTCATCCTGGCAAGTCTATTCATGGGGCTTCAACTGCTCCTGCTCCTGACCTTCAGCATCTACCTGCTCACCAGAGCCATCCCCTATAGCTCCATCATCTGGTTGGGAGTCTTGCAGGGAGGGCTATTGATCGTCCTCGGATTACTCTATCTGCGCTGGCCGCAGATCATCTGGCCCTTCTTTGGCAGATGGCAGTTTAGTCGCGGCTCCGTCTCAAAACTAGGAGCCTTGGGATTGATCTGCCTGGGCATTGCCGTCTCCCTCTGGTTCTTCCTGCGCCTCAAAGGGCTGGCGCCCTCCAATATGTACTATGGCCTTGCCCTGGGGCTGGTCATCCTTGGCCTGATTCTCTTCTCTTTCGGCATTCGGCAAGGGCTGAACTCCTCGCCAAAGACAAGCTGATGGAAACTGCCCGCGAACACCCCGCACAGACACCCATCCCGGCCAGCCCCACAAAACCAGCGCGCCGCGTCGGCCTGGTGGGGCTGGCCCCCCTGCTGGCCGCGTGCTTATGGGGCGGCATGTACGTCGTCAGCCGAGCCAGCTTCGACGCCATCCCACCCATCACCCTCGGCCTGCTGCGCGTCATCATCGGCGGGCTGACCCTCTGGCTCGCCCTCCGCCTGACCGTCCCGCGCGCCCCACAGACCGCTGGCGTCGTCCGGCGCGCCAGCGCGCCCGCAGACCAGTGGCGCTTTCTGCTCCTGGGGGCCACGCTCGCAGCCACCATCATCACCCAGTTCTGGGGGACAGCCCTCGCCAGCGCCCACGACGGCGCGCTCCTCACAACGATCACCCCCGTCTTCGTCGTCCCCATCGCCTGGGCGCTGCTGGGCGAACGCCCCGGCTGGCGCGTCGTGGCAGGCACTGGCCTGGCCCTGATCGGCGTCGTCATCGTCGTCGCCTCCAACGTCGGCGCGCGCGGCAGCGCCTCATCCAGCGCCTCGCTGCTGGGCGATGCCCTGCTGCTCATCTCCGCGCTCTGCTGGGCGCTGTTCACCGTCCTGGGCGCGCCAATAGTGCGGCGGCGCTCGGCCCTCGTCGCCAGCGCCTACGCCACCCTCTGGAGCATCCTCCTGCTCGCGCCCTTCGTCCCCTTCGAGCTGGCGCAGCGCCCCTTCGGCCTCATCACCCCCTCGCTCGTGCTGGCCGTCCTCTACCTCGGTTGGGGCGCAACGGCCCTGGCCTGGTTCCTCTGGTACAAAGGCGTAGAACGCCTCGACGCCGCCGTAGCCGCCGTCTTCTTCTTCGCCCAGCCCCTCGTGGGTGGGCTGCTCAGCGCCCTCTTCCTCCACGAAACCCTCTCGCCCGCCTTCTGGCTGGGCGGCGCCGTCCTCGCCGGAGGCATCGTCCTGGCAAGCGCGCAGAAACAGACCAGCGGCTCACCATAAACGCCACCACCCCTACCGCCATCCCTCCCAGGCGCAGCCACCTGTAGCGCCGCCTTCCAGGCGGCTCACCGTTGCGCGCGAGCGCGCCTCCCCCTCAGATCACACACCCGCCAGCCAACGTCTTCATCAACTGCCAGCCCTTTTCGCCTGCATAAACACCCACTGCATCCCCGGCGGGCGTTCTTCGCTCAGCGCAAAACGCTGATCATCCGCCCCCAGCGAAAGCAGCGCCGGATAATCCGCCGGATGCATCTCCGCGCTCTGAATCAGCGTCAGATCGTGGCTTGGCGCAAACCGCGCTAGAATCGTCTCTGAAATGATCGGATTGGCCGAATCGTGCAGTTCCACCAGCAGATCGCATCCCCTCAGACCGGGGATCACATCCGGCTGGAGCAGGTCCAGTTCATACCCCTCGCAATCGCAGACCACCAGCGGGTGGCCGCTTGCCAGCGCCGCCAGCGCCGCCCCATCGCACGCCCCCGCCATCACCACCCGCTCAGCCACCCCATTCGCCCGCGCCATCTCCGCGCAGAGCCTGCGCCTCAGCCCATCAACCTCAAAGGCATGCACGCGAGCGCCAGGAAGTCGCAGCGCCAGCCCAACCGCGTAATAGCCTTCAGCCGAACCTATATCAATAACCTCGGCGTAGCCTCTTTCAAGCGCGCCCTCCAGCACACCCTGCAACTCCGCTTCATAACATCCCAGCAGCTTCGGGATCAGCGCGCTTCCCAGCGCGCGCGGCGTCCCCAGCGCGCTATCAATCACACCCGGCGTATAGCGCATGCCCGCAAAAGGGCCGCTCTGCACCACCAGACCATGCTTCGCCAGCACCACCCGCAGCACACGCCTCAGCCGCCGCGCCCTGATCTTATGGCGCGTCATCCGCAAAACGTGGTACGGTCCGGGGAGCGCGCGGCGCACCGGCGCTGCCAGCCAACCTACCATCCCCCCCGAAGCCTGCTGCCCCCTCTGCTCAGCGCCCTGTGCATTGCCTCTCTTCATAATCCCTTCTCCAAATCAACCGCCAGCCATCCGAAAGGCCGCGCCCACCTATCGCGCGGTAATCGGCCTCCAGCGTTCACTGATAGCAGCCCGGCGCGATGCGCGCTCCGCCCGCGCCCTCCCCGGCCACCGCCAGGGCGGCACCGGCTGCGCTGGCGCACTCAGAGGTCGCCAGCGCCCCAACAGCGCCTGCTGATCCACTGCCCGCACCACCCCATTGATGCGCAAATCGGCGCGCCCTCGCTGCGCGCGTTCTGGCCGAGTCATCAGCCGCCAGCGCAGCCGCATCACCAGAGAGTCTGAAGCAGGCGCGCCTGGCGCTGTTGGGAACAAGCTCCGGTCCGGGGTCCAGTTCGCTGCGTCACCCATAGAATGCTGAAGCCTCCTCTTAACGTGTGTGCTTGCTGCGTCCGATGCTGATCGTATTGTACGTCCTGACCCAATACCTGTCGAGAGCAATCGCCTGGTAGATCGCCTGGTACACCTGAACACTTTGAGCGACACACCCTTACTCGCTCCCTCGCTGATAGTACGCGGAAGCGCGAACCCTTGTCAACTCTGCTGCTGGAGTTAAAACCGCCCCTCCCCTGCTGCTCAGACCAGGGACACAAACACCCAGCGCGCAGCCACTTGTAGCGCCGCCATCTTGGCGGCCACCGCCGCCCCCGCGCGCACGCCGCCCCTCCACGCCACCCCACTTGTAGCGCCGCCATCCTGGCGGCCCACCGCCGCCCCCGCGCGCACGCCGCCCTTCCACGCCACCGTACCGGCAGGCCAACGTCGAGCCGCCAGAGACGGCGGCGCTACAGGTACAGACGCCGCGCCGACACGGGCGGTGAGTCCGTGTAGACGGACTTGGCGGCGCAGCCTCCAGGCGCGGTTTTAACCGCCAGCCTGAGCTTTGTGACCCCTCACACAGATTGCCCGTTCTAAACCATTGACAAAGTGGAACTTTTGTTCTATATTAGAACAGGCTTGTTCTTGTTGTTGCCGAAAAGGAGGTGGAGCTTATGGCTGGGGATGGTTTGGTAGATGAAGGCAAGGGGTCTCAACACAGCCTCAACTCCGCAGATAGCGGCCCGCGAGCCAGCAAAGCTGGCGAGAATGCGGGAACCGGGTTCCCGCAAGGGCCGCTCCCCGCAGGGGGCCGCCCGCGACGGATCGTGATACAGAACGGGCGGGCCACCCTTGCAGTTCCCTACGCGCCCGACGCCGCCCTGCCACCCGGCGCCGATGTCGCCGATGTCGCCCAGGAAGACCTTGAGGATGAGGCCGCTTCGTGTCAACCCCAGGAGATCGCCGCGCCCCTGCGCGTGCGCGCCAGGCCACGCGAAGTAGAAGTGCGCGATCTCCAGGCCGAGCGCGCCGGGCGCGTCTTTCCCTGCATGCGCAGCGGCGCTCACTATACCGGCTGCATTGGCTACGACCAATGCAGCGTCTTGTGCTGGTCGCCGCGCCCACGCGAGCGCGAAGCCCTGGTGCGCGTCGAAAAGCCAACCGGCGGGCCATGCCGCGATTGCGTCTATGCCCGCGAAGTGCGCGGCGAAGTCGCCGTTCTCAATGGCCGCCAGGTACGGCTCATGGAATGCCGCCTGGGCTATTGGCATGGGCGCACCACCGTGCGCGATTTTGCCCGCAACAAAATCGCACTCAACGTCGTCCTGCCCTGCCCAGGCTATACCGAAACCGACGCGCCCCATCCAGCGGTAGAACACCTGCGCGCAACCGCCCGCCGCCGCAAGATGGGTATCCTGACCCCCAGGGAGGAACAAACGGACGATTACCAGTAGGGTCTGGGGGAGAGAGAGGGTGTGGAGTGGATAAGCCAGTAATCTCCCTGCAAGTGGAACGCTTCGAGCGGTTCAGCCGCGAACTGATCGGACGCTCGCTGCGAGCATATCAAATGGAAGTGGCGCGCGCCATTTTCGCCTCGATTGAGCGGCGCGATGGCGCGATTTTTACGGTAATGATGGCCCGCCAGATGGGCAAAAACGAACTCTCGGCGCAGCTCGAAGCCTGGCTGCTGCGCCTGCTGCAATACAAGGGCGTCAGTCTCATCAAAGCCAGCCCAACGCTGCGCCCACAGGGGATGCTCAGCAAACGCCGCCTGCGCGAAGTACTCACCGCCGCCCGCGACACCAGCCCATCCGGCCTGGAATGGCGCGAGCGCGAAGGGCATATTATTGAGATCGGCCACGCCTTGATCGCCTTCTACTCGGCGAACAAGGCGGCAAATGTCATCGGGGCAACCGCTCATCCCCTGCTGGAAATTGACGAAGCCCAGGAAGTCGTAGAAGAAAAATACCTGCGCGATTTTCGCCCCATGTGCGCCAGTTCCAACGCCACCACCGTCCTCTACGGAACTCCCTGGACCGGCGAAACCCTGCTGGAACACCAGAAGCAGCAGAACCTGGAACTGGAAGCGCGATCCGCGCGCCAGGCCGGGACACGCAGCGCCCCCGTAGGGCCAACCAGACGGCACTTCGAGTTCCCCTGGACCACCCTGGCCGCGCTCAATCCCGACTACCGCGCGTATGTCGAAGCAGAGATCGAGCGACTCGGCCTTATGCATCCCATCATCCGCACCCAGTACCTGCTGGAGCCGGTGGCCGAGAAAGATCGGCTCTTTACAGCAGCCCAGCTAGAGCAGCTTCGCGGCGCGCATGCCCGGCTGCATAGCCCTCGCGTGATTGGCGCGCGCCCCGCGCTCTACGTCGCCGGGATCGACATAGCCGGAGCCGACGAGGGCCAGGAAGGTCTTGATGGATACCAGAAGCTGGCGAATCCCCAGCGAGACGCCACCGTCATCACCATTGCCGAGGTCGAGCGCGACCAGCAGATGCCGGGCTTCGTTTTCATGCAGATCGTCGAACAGCACGAGTGGGTTGGCCTGGGGTATCAAGAGCAGTATATGCGCCTGCGCGATTTGCTGCGCGACCTCTGGCAGTGCGCCCGCATCGTAATTGACGCCAGCGGCATTGGCGCTGGCGTAGCGGCCTGGTTGCAAGGAGAACTGGGCGACAAACTCATCGAGGGCTTTCAGTTCACCCGCTCCAGCAAATCAAAACTCGGCTGGGACATGCTCGCCGCAGTAAATACCGGACGGCTCAAGATGTACGCCGACGATGGCTCGCCGGAAAGCCGCCACTTTTGGGATGAAGCGCGCCAGGCGCGCAGCGTCCATCTGCCCGGCCAGAAGCTCAACTTCTTTGTCCCTTTTGATAAAGGCCATGATGACTATCTCATGTCGGCGGCCCTGTGCGTGCGGGCTGCGGCGGCTATCGCGGCTCCCGCTGCCAGCGAACTCATCATCCCCCAGCGCCGCTATCGAGACGGGAGTTATTGAGTGTCTCTACTATCTATGCTTGCTGAAGAGAGGAAAAACGACAATGGGCCAGCATCTACCACGTATCAGCCGTCCACCCACCGCGCCAGCCGATGCGCGGCGGGCAGAAAACCGCCGTCGGCTGCGCGAGTTCCTGCGCGCCACGCCGCGCGACGAGCCTGAAAGCCGGTTGGAACTGCTGGGCCTCACAGAAACCGCGCCCCCCATCATCGTCACGCGCCGCTGGATCACGGCAGCCATCGAAGACTTGCGCCCACAGGTGCGCCAGATCATCCGGCTCTCCCTGGAGGAGCGGCGCACCCGCCGCGCCACCCAGGACTACCTGCATGGCATCAGCGAGCGCACCCTGGAGCGCGAACAGAACGCCGGACTCGACGAACTCATAGACCAGGCCGCAGCGCACTAGCAGAACACTCCGCACTGGCGGAGCCTGGCGGGAAAGGCGCATGCCACTTGTACCGCCGCCTTCCAGGCGGCCTGGCGGGGTGGGGTGGCTGCCTGTACCGCCGCCGTCCCTGGCGGCGACACCGCCCGCCTGCGCGAGCGCCCGCTCCAGACATCCAGTTTCCTATCCTGCTATCCCTGCCCCCTCGCCTAACTGGCGTCGTCGGGCGCTGCGGCTGGCTGTGTAGCTGGCGGCGTGGTCCGACGCCCCGCCTGGACGCCGGTCAGATTGCCCAGCATACCGGGCAGCGGAACCAGACGAAGACGCCCCGCCAGCAGCAGCGGCAGTTCGCGGAGCAGCTTGACATAGCCCGCGCTGGCAAGTACCAGCGACGCCAG
Organism: Ktedonobacterales bacterium; assembly: GCA_036557285.1. Taxonomy (NCBI): domain Bacteria; kingdom Bacillati; phylum Chloroflexota; class Ktedonobacteria; order Ktedonobacterales; species Ktedonobacterales bacterium. Next base: position 23,074 of record DATBHW010000032.1, on the reverse strand, counting down.
CGCAAACAACACATAGCCAATGTCCACGCCCAGGAAAGCGATACCCACACTGTTCGCCGCAATCGCGCTGCTGATCAGAAAGATAATCAGCGCGCTGCCCAGCGAAAAACAGCCGAGCGCGAACGGCAGCGCGGGGACAAAGCGCGTATAGCGCGTGCGCTCCGGCAGCGCCAGCGTCAGGCCGACGGCAATCAAAACGGCCAGCGGCACAAGCACCGGCCAGCCAAGGCTCAGCGGCGTCGCCCGCTCGCCGCCGATAATAACCCAGGGCAGCGCAAAACTCAGCAACATACATAAGAGCGCGCTCAGCGCCACGCGGCCAGGAACATCACCCGGCAGAAGCAAACCGCTCGCCGAAACGCTGGCCGTGTCCGGCTGCTCAGCAGAATCGCCGACTGAATCGCTGGCCGAACCAGGATCAGCGTGGCCGTTCGCGCCAGGACCGCCAGGCGCAGCCGCGTTCACCGCATGATAGCCGTTCAGAATCGCCCGGATGTCGCCCTGCGCAGTTGGCGCGTGGCCGTTGGTGGCAGCGGGCGCGCTGGGAGCAGCCAGCGGCGCTGACGCCTCTGCCTCAACCAGATCATCTTGCCCCCGCGCAAACGCCGTCGGCAGCGGCGGCGTCACCTCTTCCTGAGCCGCGTCCCGTCGGGGCGCAGATGCCGGAACCGCCAGCGACGCAACAGGGGGCAGGCTGCGCATACTGCCACGCTGACTGGATGCCTGGCGAATGGCCTGGAACGAGCGTATCTGCCGGGGGTCGGGCTGAGCAGCATGGCTGGTCGGAGTGGGATCAAGCAGCGAAGACCCCTGATGGGAATACTGCGCGCTGTTGTACGTCTTCTTCTCCTCGGTCTCTGCTTTCAGGCGCTGCCCCTTGTTACGCCGGGTTTCTGGCTCCTGGTGCAGCGCAGGTTTAGGGATACCCGCGCCGCAGACAGCACAGAAACCCTCTTCCAGACGAAGCTCGGCCCCGCAGTTCTGGCAGAACATAATGTGTATGCCTCCGTAAATGGCTCCAGCAGGCGGCCCTGCTCAAGATATACCCGTACTCGCTACTCAATCCTCAAGCTCTCTGGCGCGTTGTTCAGCCCTGGTCGCCTCATCCAGACGGCCAGCAGACCGCAGAGCCTCTGCCAGCGTTTCCCAGGCTGCGCCAAGCCTGGGGTCAACGGCTACGGCATTGTGAGCTATGTCAATAGCCTCCTCCACACGGCCAGCATCAAGATACGTGTCGGCCAGATCGTTCATAACATCCGCATTCAATGGATCGCCCGCCAGAGCGCCCTCATACGCCGCAATCGCCTCATCGCGCTGCCCCAACTCATCCAGGGCCGCGCCTAGCTGATACAGGCCCACCGGATCATCTGGCGATTGCTCCAAAAGCAGCCGGGCCGTTTTGGCTGCCTCTTCATACTGCCCCGCAGCGTTATACGTCTCGGCCAGCCCCACGTAAGCGTCGGCCAACGTATCATCGCCCATCTCCAGCGAACCCGGCGCGTTGCTCACCTCATCAATCACAGCCTGATAAATGAGCGCAGCCTCATCGAAACGATCCGCATCCGTATAGACTTCGGCCAGGCTGAAGCGCGCGGCAACATTAGATGGATCGAGCGCGACCGCCCGCGCGTAGGCATTGGCGGCCTCCTCCACCTGCCCCTGCGCCGTGTGCCACGTACCAAGATGCTCCCAGGCTTCCACGTTCTCCGGCTCCCGCTCGACAACCTTGCCCCAGTTCTCAATGGCCTGCGGAGCATCATCCATCGCTTCGTAGACTTCGGCCAGCGCCGCAAAACAGCGCGGATTCTCCGGCTCCAGGGCCAGCATCTGATTACACACAGAAAGAGCGTCTTGATAGCGCCGCGCGGCGACATAGGCAGCGACAGCCGTTGGATAGCGCGTAATATCAGCGGGCGCAGCATCAACCTGACGCTCAGCGTCAAGGATACGCTTCCACTCCTGCGCGACCCGCTCGCGCCCCACCGCCACCATATCGGCGGCCAGCGTATGCGCCGGATCGATGATCAGCGCCTGGCGATACGCCTGGATCGCGTCATCGGTCAGGCCCAGGTTGCGATAAGCGTCGCCAACACTCACATAGAGATCAGCATCATCGCTGCGCAGTTCAATGGCCCGCTGGAAGGTTTCCAGCGCGCTTTCGTGCTGCCCCAGTTCGCCGTAGAGATGGCCCAGATTAATATGCGCCTCCACCAGATGCGGATCGTGCTGAATAGCCCGCAGATACCCTGCCGCTGCCGCCTCCGTCTCACCCTGATATTGCAGGGACAGGGCCAGATTATAATGGGCGTGAGCATCGTCGGGGGCAAGCTGCACAGCCTGGCTGAACGCTTCAGCGGCAACCTCATAATCATCGTCTTCAATGGCCTGATTGCCTTGATCGATATAGCGCTGCGCCATAGCGGTGGGATCTTCAGGGACAGCGCCGTTGCCTTCTGCGGCATGGTGATCTGAATGATAGGCTGCCATATATCTATGCTCCCCTCAGCAATAGCCGGGTACTGAATCGTCAATCACCCGTTCCCTTTGGGCGCGTCCCATTTCCCCATAGGCTACATAGACATTCTCTAGAGGGATACAACGCGCAATTTTCAGTCCACCCCTTTTTATTATAGACGCATCACAAGCATACATGTTCCTCCAAAACACTGCAAGGAATGGGAGAAACATCCTACCTGGCGGCCATCCGCCTGTATCGCTGCCGTCCCTGCCCACCACCCACCCCGCCGCCACCTGTAGCGCCGCGCCAGTACGGGTGGGGAGGCCACCTGTAGCGCCGCCATCCTGGCGGCTCAACGCTGCGCCCGCGCGCACGCCGCCCCTCCACGCCACCGCCGCGCCTACCCAGGCGGGGAGGCCGCTTGTAGCGCCGCCATCTTGGCGGCCCAACGCCGCGCCCGCGCGCACGCCGCCCTCCACGCCACCGCCGCGCCAGTACGGGCGGGGAGGCCACCTGTAGCGCCGCCATCCTGGCGGCCCAACGCCGCGCCCGCGCGCACGCCGCCCCTCCACGCCACCGCCGCGCCTACCCAGGCGGGGAGGCCACCTGTAGCGCCGCCATCCTGGCGGCTCAACGCCGCGCCCGCGCGCACGCCGCCCTCCCATGCCACCGCCGCGCCTACCCAGCCGGGGGGAGCCTGTGCAGACAGGCTTGGTGGCGTCCGCAGACGCCTCCAGGCGCGATTTCAATCGCCAGCCCCTCTACGAATCAAAAATCATCAACCTCGGCAGACTTGAGCAGCCAGCGGAAAGGTGCTAGACTCTTTCTATACTCAGGGAACAAGCCATTTAGTAAGGAGTAAGTAATGCACATCGAAGCAAAGTTGCAGGAGCGAGGTCTGATCCTTCCAGAGCCAATGAAGGCTCCGCCAAACATGCGGCTGCCGTTTGCCCCTGTGCGCGTGCGTGGAACGCGCGCCTATATCTCTGGCGTCGGACCACTCAACCCTGATGGCTCCCTGGCCGAGCCGCTGGGCAAAGTCGGGGCCGATCTCACGCTGGAGCAAGGGTATCAAGCCGCCCGGCTCACCGGGCTGGCGATTCTGGCCGCCCTCAAACGCGAACTGGGCGACCTGGACCGCGTAGTCGCCTGGATACACGCCCTCGGCATGGTCAACGCTGCCCCCGGCTTCGTCCAGATGCCATCGGTCATCAACGGCTTTTCCGATCTCATCATCGAACTCTATGGGCCAGAGGTCGGCGCGCACGCCCGTTCGGCAGTTGGCCTGGCCGAGCTACCTGTGCGGATTCCCGTAGAGATCGAGGCCGAAGTAGAGATCGCCAGCGAGTGAGACCCAGGCCGCATGCTGCGTACCGCCGCCGTCCCTGGCGGCCAGCCGCGTGTACCGCCGCCGTCCCTGGCGGCAGAAGGGGGGCTGAAGGGGCGTGTACCGCCGCCGTCCCTGGCGGCGCAACGCTCGCTCCAGAGAGCCACGTCCGTCCCTACCAGCCCTAGAAAAAGTGAGCAGAGCATGGCACAGAAGATCACGCAGGTGGATGCCTTTACCGACACCGCTTTTACGGGCAATCCGGCAGGAGTCTGTATCCTGCCCAAACCAGGCGAGGACCGCTGGATGCAGCTCGTCGCCCGCGAAATGAACCTGGCCGAAACCGCCTTTCTGCATCGCCAGGAGGACGGCTTCAGCCTGCGCTGGTTCACCCCAACCCTAGAAGTGGACCTCTGCGGCCATGCCACACTGGCAAGCGCCCACGTCCTGTGGGAAGAGGGCCATCTGCGGCCAGGGGAACAGGCCCGCTTTTATACGCGCAGCGGTCTGCTCACGGCTGAGCAGAAAGACCCCTGGATCGAGCTTGACTTCCCCGCCACCCCCGCCCATCCAGTCGAAGCGCCCGCCGATCTCGCTCAGGCGCTGGGCGTCGCTCTCGTCTCCGTCGCCCAGAATCAATTCGATTATCTCGTCGAAGTAGACTCAGAAGACACCCTGCGCGCCCTTGCGCCAGACATCACCCTGCTGGAGCGCGTACCCATGCGCGGCGTCATCGTCACCTGCCGCAGCGCCTCGCCAGAGTACGACTTTGTTTCGCGCTTCTTCGCGCCAGGGGCCGGAGTGCCAGAAGACCCCGTAACCGGCTCGGCCCATTGCACGCTCGCCCCCTTCTGGGGCCAGCGGCTGGGCAAAACAGCCATGCGCGCCTATCAGGCTTCGGCGCGTGGAGGCATACTGCTCGTGCGCCTCAAGGGCGAGCGTATCGCCATCAGCGGCCAGGCCGTCACCGTCCTGCGCGGCGAACTCCTCGCCTGACCTGTCCCGCCGCCTTCCAGGCGCCACTTGTACCGCCGCCTTCCAGGCGGCCACCTGTACCGCCGCCATCCTGGCGGCCACCGCTACGCCCGCGCGCACGCCGCCCCTCCAGGCCACCGCGCCAACAGGCCAGCGTTGAGCCGCCTGGAAGGCGGCGCTACAGGTACAGACGCCGCGCCTGCTCTTCAAGTTGAGCTTCTCCTCAGCCATCGCCTGGCTCAGCGGACACTGGCCCGGGTGGCTTCAGGTGGTGGGGCATGGCTGCCCTTGGTCGTTCCGGCGGGCGCAGCCACAGCGAGACGTGCGCTGGTTGCATGGTCTCCTGCACCACAGCGATGAGCTGCTCACGCAACTGATCTAAATCTGTCTCCTGGCGCAGCGTGGCGCTGAAGGCGGCCAGCGTCTTTTCAGCGTCGTACTTCTTGCGATAGAAGCGGCGGTCAATGATATTCTGGATGCGCCTGCGCACGGGCTGGAACAGCGCGGCGATTGCCAGCGTGGAAATGACCAGCGCCACTGGCTGATTTGTTGCCTGACCGCCAGTAATCGCCCCGGCCAGGCTCGTCAACCCGATGATGAGACCCGCGTAGAGCGCGCCCAGCAGCACTGTCAGCAGGCCATAGACCAGCACCTTACTGATGAGGGTGTCAATGTCCCAGAGGCGATAGCGCATGATGGCGATACCGACCCCAACCGGGATGCTGCTAAAGAGCAGCGCCCCACTCACCGAATCCAGCAGTTGCAAGGGCGAATCGGGCGCGTTGAGTCCTGGAACGATGGGCAGCCCAAAGCTGAAGAACAGAAAGAGCAGCGCGCCGCCCGTAAAGCCAGAGGCCAGCCATTTGGTCTGCTGGCGCGCCGTGGGCGTATAGACGCGACGATAGCGATAGATCTGGATGGCAATCGCACTGCCAAGCAGCAGCAGCAGGTCAACTGCTTCAAGCACAGGCGGCCAGTAGTTGAAGTTATACGGCGCTGGGAGGTTGAAGGACAGGATGTGCGCGGTCCACCACACACTCACGACCCAGGTCCAGCGCGGAGTAAAACGCCCGGTGGGGAAGATCAGCAGAAATATCCCCAGCGCCGGGAGTTCCGCGCCGTGAACCAGCAAGGCCAGCAGCCGCAGCGCCAGCGGTGAGTCCGCTGTGGCAAAAGCGCCTGCCAGGCTCTCCAAGGTACCAGAGCAGCCCAGCAGGACCAGAAAGAAGGAGGCCGAGAGGCCCAGCCAGGTATTCGACTTGCGCCAGAAGAGCAGCGCGCCCATCATCAGGAAGACCAGCGCAACGGCGATCTGTAAACCAACGGTGGAGAAGGCAAAATCATCCAGTGAGAGGCCCAGCCGCTGAAGCGCCAGCAGCTTGCCTGGGGTCGCTTGATCGGCTTCGAGGCAGTGGACTGGAGCGTCACAGATGACATGCTGCTGGGCATAATAGGCAGGAATGCTGGCAATGAAATTGGCAAGCAGCCCTGCGGCCAGCAAGAGCCAGACGCCGCGCGCCAGGAACAGCATGACCCCATGCAGGCGCGGCTCGTCGCCCCTGGATGGGCTGGCGCCTGTGATGGCTCCTGCTGAACCAGGGGAAAGACTCATAGGCAGGCCCCTTTGCACCAGATATGGCAGACGCTTTCCATGCGCCTATCGTACCATACCCCCGTCTCGAAAACGTTACGAAGGGTGTTACGAAGCCCCCACGTAATCAGGATAAATAGCGATTCAGCCCCAATCCTAACTACCTGTACGGAGGTGGTGTACCCTTCTAGCAATCACCATCCCCCCAAATAGGTCAGATGTATCCAGAAATCCTAACAGGACTTGACACCGAGTCTCCATTGGGTCTATTATCACTCTGAGTTACACAACCCCGCGCCAGCAGCAACCAACCCCAGGGAGCGAAACGCGCATGGCATTCGTATTGCGCCCATTTATTGAAGAGTATAGCGAAGCCGTTCTGGCTATTGCACACGCCGCCATCCCCTACGACCCCGAAGGCAACCAGCGTTGGCTGCGCGAACGCAAACAGATTGACGAGCAACTGTTCCGCCGACGGCACTACGTCGTCGTTGACACCGACACCCACGACATCGTCGGCTACGGCGCCATCGAACAACAGGGATCAGACCCACCCCAGCGCCTCAGACTCTATCTCATCGTCCTGCCCGGCTACCTGCGCAGCGGCGTCGGGCGCGCCCTCTATGGCCGCCTCATGAGCGACGTAGAAACCCTCAAAGTCTCCAGCCTCTGGATGCAAGAATATCAACAAGACACCGAACTGCTCGGCTTCGTTCAGGAGCGCGGCTTCGTCCAAACCAGCCTCATCAGAGAACTGCGCCTCACCCTGGCAAAAGCCAACATCACCCAGATGGTCTCCATCGTAGATAGAGTCGCCGCGCGCGGCATCATCATCAGCAGCCTCGAAGAAGAACGCCTGCGCAGCCGCAACATCGCCCGGCGGCTCCACGACCTGTATAACGCCGTCCTTGATGATGTCTACACCCCCCTCACCTTTCAGGACTTCGTACAGCGTCTGGACCGCCCCCGCATCATGCCCCAGGGCTTTTTTATCGCCAGGAAAGATGATCGCCTCATCGGCCTCAGCGCCCTTGCCTACATCGAAGGCGACCCCGAACAAGCCTTGCAACACTGGACCGGCGTTCTGCCCGACTTCCGCCGACAAGGCATCGCCACCGCCCTGCGCCTCTGCACCATAGACGCCGCCCTGCGCCTCGGCTACAAAACCCTCACCACCTTCACCAACCACAGCGAACCCATCACGCTCGCCCTCAACGAAAAACTTGGCTTCCACCGCCTCTTCGCCTATGTCATCCTCGAAAAAACCGTTCAGAACCAATCCTGAACCTGGCACGCTCCCACGCTCGCTTGACACCGGCAGTATACTGAAAGAGGGGAAACCAAAAGAGCGCATCTGTACATCAGGAGGCGCGCCATGTCCAGCCCAACCAATCAGAAAAGAGTAGATTTAGTCCTTGAAGGAGGAGGCGTCAAAGGCATCGCCCTCGTCGGCGGCCTCGCCGTCCTCGAAGAACATGGCTACCAACCCCAAAACCTCGCCGGAACCTCCGCCGGGGCCATCGTCGCCACCCTCTATGCCGCTGGCTACCCCCACCAGGAACTCTACACCATCTTGAAGCAGCATGACTTTTCTCAGTTCCTCGATGGCACCTGGCTTTCCCACATCCCCCTCGCGGGCAACTTTTTAAGCATCGTCTTCCAGCGCGGCATCTACAAAGGCGACGCCTTTCTCAACTGGATGCGTCAGATGCTCGAAAAAAAAGGCGTGCGCACCTTCCGCGACCTCATCCACCCAGACTTCGCCGATCAACCGCGCTACCGCTACAAAGTCCAGATGATCGCCTCAGACCTCATGGGGCGGCGCATGCTCGTCCTTCCACAAGACGCGCCAAAGCTGGGCATAGCCAACCCCGATGACCTCGAAGTCGCCTGGGCCGTGCGCATGAGCATGAGCCTCGCCCTCTACTTCAAGCCCGTCATCTGGCGCAACCCGCAGACCAGATCATCCGCCTTCATCACCGACGGCGGCATGCTCTCCGACTTCCCCGTCTGGCTCTTCGACTCCGGCCCCACTCCCGAATGGCCCACCTTCGGCATGCGCCTCGTCGAAGACGAACCGCGCCGCTCGCCCGACGGCTGGCTCCCCGCCAGACAGGTCTCCCGCCTCAGCATCGTTGACTACCTCAAAAGCCTCCTGGCAACCTTGATGGAAGCCCACGACCGCTACTACCTGGAGAACGACAGCTTCGTGCGCACCATCATGCTCCCCACCTTGGGCATCCAGACCACCGACTTCACCCTCTCTCCAGAAAAAGCCCTCGCCTTATATAACGCCGGGCGCAAGGCAGCAGAAAAGTTCCTGCAAACCTGGAACTTCGAGCGATATATCGCCGAATACCGCCAGAAAGAACCGCCGTCCCGCCGCGACCTCATAAGCGAGACCATATCCACCTGACCATCACTTGTAGCGCCGCCTTCCTGGCGGCCAACGCCACTGGTAGCGCCGCCATCCTGGCGGCCAACGCTGCGCCTGGGCGAACCCCGGCGGTACACGCGAACGCCGTCTGCGTGTACCGCCACCCCCTGGCAGCAAGGGGCTGAGGGGGCCTGTACCGCCGCCGTCCCTGGCGGCGCACCGCTGCGCACGCGCGCACGCCGCCCTCCAGGCCAACGCCACTTGTAGCGCCGCCATCCTGGCGGCTCAACGCTTCGCCCGGGCGAGCGTTCGCCCTCCAGACCAACGCCACTTGTAGCGCCGCCATCCTGGCGGCCAACGATTCGCCAGGGCGAGCGTTCGCCCTCCAGGCCAACGCATCAGCAGGCCAGCGTTGAGCCGCCTGGAAGGCGGCGCTACAAGTGACAACCCCAATAACCCCAAAAGTACCAGAACTGGCACACTTCTCTTGGCTGTGCTATACTTCATTTAACAAGAGTTGACTATCTGGCTGTAAGGAGTCGTCACCATGTCTACGTTTAAGGACTTGCGTGAGCGTTTGTATCTCTCACAAAGCGACTTAGCCAAACAATGCGGTGTCAAAAAGCAGGCTGTTTGGTACTGGGAGAATGGTCTGGCGCTTCCAAGTCTCGCTCACCAAAAGCAGCTTGTGGAAGTGCTGCAATGCACACGCGATGAACTTCTTGCTACCTTGAAAGAAGCAAGAGAAAGGAGAGAACAAAAAGAACAGCCCGCCGCCTAGAGCGAACTAGGACGGCAGGCAAAAGTACCAGCCCATAGGGAACCAAGCTATAGGAAACCCATACGCCGGTACGGCTATTGTACTCGCTGGCGTATGGGCATGGCAAGTGATGAAAGGAGCCATGTTCATGCGCCCCGACGTTAGCTTTGATTTCACCTTGCGCTACCAGCGCACCCCGTTTGCCAAATACCACGCCCGACCCCTCTCCCTCTTACAGCAGGATATTCTCTACCGCTGTGACGGGACCGTCACCATTGCCGACCTCGCAGACGCAACCCGCTGCACCCATCCTGAGATACGCGCTGTTCTCAGCTTTCTCTCGGTACACGGTCTGGTGAAAACCCTGATGCCTGAAGCCTGGCTGTTTCAGCCTCCTGCGCACTCCCAGACCACACAGAGGGCTATCAGTTCACTGTCCAGGCAGCAGAAACACGGACATATCCGGCGCATGCTGCATCACCTGAAAAACCCTCTGCATACAGTGAAGTATATCTAGGTTGAAATATATCTGTATTAAAGCACATCTAGATTGAAGTACCCCTGGATTGAAGTACATCTAGATGAAAATACCCCTGGATTGAAGTACCCCCAATCTGCTACACTTATTCCAAGTGAACAGAGAGGGGGGAGCCATGTCCGAAAAACATCTCACCATCGCCGACATCGCCCGCCAGGCTGGCGTCTCCAAAGCAACCGTCTCGCGCGTCCTGAACGCGAAACCCGACGTGGACCCCGCCACCCGCGAGCGCATCCTGCGCCTCATGAACGAACAGGGCTTCGTACCCAGCGCCAGCGCCACCAACCTCGCTGGCGGGCGCAGCCACCTCATCGGCATGTTAGTCCGCTCCTACACCTGGCTCTTCATCCCCGAAATCATGCGCGCCGTCGCTGACCGCATAGACCTGACCCCCTACGAACTCGTCCTCTATCGCATGAACGACCAGCTTCCCGACGAAGACGGCATCCCAGCCATCAGCCGTCTCCTCGGCGCCAACCTGACCGCCGGAGTCCTCGCCGTCTTTCCCGGGCAAGCCTCAGCCCACCTCGCCCACCTCACCCAAAAAGCCATCCCACTCGTCGTCATAGACGACCAGTATCACCCCACTGAGCTTCCCTGGGGCAAAATCCCCATCCCCTGGATCACCTCCGACAACACCACCGGCGCTTACGAAGCCGTTCGCCACCTCATCGGACACGGACACCAGCGCATCGCCCACCTCCAGGGGCCGATGAAATGGCTCTGTTCCCGCGAACGCCACGAAGGGTATTGTCAGGCTCTCGCTGAAGCGGGCCTGCCCCTCGATCCCGCCCTCATTCTGGAAGGAGACTTCACCGCCGTCACCGGGCAAAGCACCGCAGAACAGCTCTTCTCTCTTCCACCCGAACAGCGCCCCACCGCCATCTTCGCCAGCAGCGACCTCATGGCCTATGGCGTCCTCGCCGCTGCGCAGCAGCGCCACATCTCCATCCCCGACCAGGTCGCCCTCGTCGGCTTCGACGACCTCGCCGACATGGCCGAATCCGTCGTCGTCGTCGCCCCCGGCCAGCTTCCGCTCACCACCATCAAGCAAGACTTCTACGAAATGGGCCGCTACGCTATGGAGCAGCTTTTCACCTTGCTCGAAACCTCCTACAGCGTCTATCGCCCCAGAGGATGGACCTTCCCGCACGAATCAACCGCGCCTGCCAGCGCCACCACCGCACCAGGAGCCATCAACCGTATCCGCTTGCCCGTCAAACTCATCATCCGCGACTCCTGCGGCTGTGGCCTTTCCGCCGCCCGCGCCTGATCGCCCAAAAGCTAGCCGCCCGCCACAAACTTGCTACACTTTTGGCATACTTCTGCCACAGCTTCCCCCTATACTTATAACAAATCCTGTTGCATACGAGCGGCTGCCACTGCCAGCGCCGCCCCATAAAAACAGAGCAGCCGTTCCCCTGGATACCAGAAGGAGCCAGCCATCATGGAAAAGCTTGTGGACACGCGCGAACTTGAACGCGACCTCCGCGCCACCCTCTCCGCCCAGCGCGAAATCGGCCCGGACTATGACCGCCAGTTGATCGAAGCCTTCATGCAGAAGGTCAACCAGCAGCCCTTCTCTCCCGCCGCCCACCAGGAGCCGCCCCTGCCGAATACGGCCTTTGGGCTGCGTCTGCTCCTGGCGATCCTCTCGCTCGTCTTTCTCATCCCCCTATCCGCCATCACCACCGCCAACAGTGGCCTGGCGGCGCTCATCGTCGTTGGATTCGTCGTGCTGGGGATCAACCTCGCCTTCAACCTGCGCGGCTAATTCCCATCCAAACCAGCGCCGCAGCGAACGCCGCCGCCTGTACCGCCGCCGTCTCGGCGGCTCACCGCTGCGGCCTTCACCCCGCTGCCTTCCTGTGGCCCGCTCGCCAGCCCCTTACCCCACGCCAGCACATCCGACCACTGCTCATCAGGAAGAGCGTTGATAGGTTGGCACGCCAAAGGGGTCACTCACCCCTTGCTCAAGCTGAGCCAGAGTGCGTCCTGTCACCCTCTCCAGCAAGCGGAAGAATTCTCTCACATTTGCCACATGCGTTTCACTAAACGCCGACAGCCGACTCAATTCGGCAGCGTCATCCTGCGCTGGCGCTTCGACCAAGCCACCAAGCGACGTAAGCCGCTCCTCAACGAGCGCGTATCGCTCAGCCTGCGCGCGTTGATAGCGCGCCAGTTGCTCATCCTTTATCTGCTCTTCCTGCCGAATATCATGCAGCACCTCAAACAGTCGCTCCCAGGGCGAATCCTGCGCCGCCCCCGCCCCGCTGTGTGGCGGCGGGGGCAGAGGCGCTGCTTGTGGTTCCGACGGCTTGGTGGTTTGCTCGGCTTCTGGCTTGAGGAGGGCGCGCAAAAGCGTCTCATAGGCTTCCTCTTGCAACACGCGAATCAGTGGGAGCTTTTCTGGTGCGATCCGGTTAATCTGTATTCCCATCACCCAGGAGCGAATAGCTTCCTCTCCTACGAGGGCTTCTATCCGCTGTGGCCCATCGGGCGTTTTCACGAGGATAAGGAGTAAATGCTCAGCTAAGCCTTTATTTCTGCGAATGCGTTCCATTTGCCCGTGTTTCGCCAGCTTGAGCATACTACAGAGTGAGCCAAGGCTGGCGGCGATCTGTCCATCAGGCAAACGGGCTGCTAAAATTTCGCTCCCGTAAAATGGAACTAATGCTTGTTCTACTGGCACCAAAACGTTATTGTCCATCTGGCGCTCCTTTACGCACGCACACGCACGTACACGCACGTGTACGTGCGTCCGTCCTGTTTTCTCCTATCGAAGATGGGAGTCACGCTGCGAATCAGCGGGGGTACCTCACATACCGCCTGGTGGCCTGCGGGCAAAGCGTCGGGGGAGTCCATCGTGATCGCCTCCTGTTTGCATTGAGGCGCTGGACAGAGGAGCGAGGCGGGGCATAGAATGCAGAATAGCCTCGCGCGTCGGTCTCTCCGGCGCCTGGGTCATAATAGCCGTAGCTGTTATTCGCGGCTGCGGCTATTGCAGTATTGTATGCAAGCAAGTGTACCAGAACCAGGCAGAAAAGTCAACCCTACGGCGCAGACACCGGAGGCGCGGGATTGCTCAGATCATACAGTGTCACGCGCCCCAGCCCATCCGTCGTCACCGCCAGCGTTTGCGCATCCGGCGACCACGCCACACTCGTAGCCGTATACACGCCCTGGCTGCGCTGCTGCTCCTCCCACACCCAGATTGACTCGCGCGTATCCATCCTCCACAGATTCACCCAGCCATCCGCGCTCTCCACCAGCCAGCGCCCATCCGGCGACCACCCTGCCGCCTCTGGAAACACCGCGTAGCTCTGATGCAGATACTCATTCGGGTCAAGCGTCCACGCCACCGTCCAGCTTCCCGCGCGCACCGCGCTCAGCTTCGTCTCATCGCCGCTGCGCACCACCACCAGCGAACTATCCGGCGACCACGCCAGCGGAGCCGCAGCCTTCAGCAGCGGTTCCTCGCTCCACGTCTGCGCATCCCACACCCCCACCCCGCTCACCCCATCCTTCCCATGCCAGGGAGCCGCCAGCAGCCATTGCCCATCCGGCGACCACAGCAGCCTGCGCCCGCACACAACCGTCGCGCATGCCCCATCCCGAAAATACAGCGCCTGCTTCCAGTCCGACCCGACAGGCTGCCAGATACCCAGCCCCTCCTCATCGGCCACCGCCAGCGTCAGCCCATCCTTCGCCCAGGCCAGGCTCGTAATCGCCTCGTTCGGATCAGGCGCATCCAGCCGCGCAAACGGCGGCGCATTCCCCCCCGGCGCAACCACCTCCACCGTCGGCCACAGCAGCGCGTGTGTCCCATCCGACGTTGCCAGCCACAGCCCATCCGGCGACCACGCAGGCGCCAGACCGCCATCCGCCCCCGCCAGGCGGCGCACCTCCTGCCGCGTCTCCACATCCCACAGCGCCACCGCAGACCCCTTCGGATCGCCAGCCTTCGCCCCGGCCAGCGTCACCTGCTCCGCCAGATAGCGCCCATCCGGCGACCACTGCGCCTCGCTTGCCCCTTGCCCGCCGGGGTCCAGCCTCGCCACCACCGACGGCGGCTCATGGCTGTGGCTCGCCCACACCGACCAGAACGCGAACCCCCACACCGGCACAGCGCACACCACCAGCAGCGCCAGCGACGCCCCAAGAATCAGCAGCGTCCAGCGACGGCTCTCCAGCCAGGGATTCGCCGCGCTCGTTGGCTGCGGCGCAGCCGGGCCTGTCTGCGGAAATGAAGGCGTGGCGCTGGGGGCGGGCAGCAGAAGATACGGCGTATCGCCTGGGGGCAGCGCCGCAGGCCCGGACCCCGGCGGCAAAGCCAGTTCCCCAGGATGCCCCCCCGGCGGCAGCGCGGGCGGCTGGCCCGGCAGTTGACCCGGCGCTTGATTGTCGTTTCCACCGCCCTGCTGGCGGTCCGGGTTTCCCTCTGGCGGCTGAGCAGACATTCCCAACACACGTTACCCCCTTCACACACGATAACCATGAGACATCCCGAATTTTATCCTGCCAGAGCGTGTGCTGGCAGGGCGAGCGAACGCCTCGTGCGGAGCGCCGCCGTCCCGGCGGCCATCGCTGGCAAGCCGAGCCGCTCATGGTGAGCGTGATCGCTGGCGGAGCGTTCAGCCGCCGGGACGGCGGCGCTCCGCCGGGGACGCTCCCGCTGCTCGCCAGCGGCGCCACCAGCCAGCAGCGTTGCCGAGCCGCATCTCATAACATTCGGGATGTCTCATGAAACGACTCCTGAAGACGCGCCGGGTGAGGCTGCCTACTTCAGCGCGAGATCCTGGGTAATCGTAATCCCGCTGTCATCCGAGCTATAGGTCAGATAAGCCGCCGTCGCCTTCGCCAGCAGCCCACTCTGCTTCACCAGATTCCGATAGAAATCGCCCAGTGGCCCCGTCGCCTTCGACAGCGTATCCAGACCGATAAACACCGTCAGCGCATTATCCTTCGGCGCCTGCGCCACCAGTTCCTTGAACGTTGACAGCCCTGCCAGGCTGGAGAGCCGCCCCTGGAACGTATCAATAGCCTGACTTATCCCGTAGCTATCACCCGCGAACACCAGGTCTTGTCCCAGCAGCGTATAATACACCGTCTGCGACGGCGCGTGAATCGCCGTCACCGTCGTCCCACTGATCGTGCTGCTCGTCGTCGTATATCCCAGGTTCTGCACCGCCTGCTGCACCTTCGCGCTCGCCGTCGTCGCATCCACCGTCGCGTGCAGCAGCACCAGCGGCTCAACCACCTGATCCGAACCAGCCTTCGGTGGCAGCAGCGCCACACTCACCGGCGCATTGAAGAGCGGATCATCCGGCCCCAGGCCCACTGCCCGTGTAAAGCTCTCATCTGTCACCGCCCCATTGCTCGCATCCTTCACTTGATGATAGAACCCGTTCAGATTCCCCAGCCCCGCAAACAGCAGCGCGTTAGCAGGCACCACCCCGGCGCTCGCATTCGTATCGCCGTTCAGATGCTCCGTCACATGCGTGCCAGCCTTCGCCTCCAGCGTAAAGCTCAGGCGCATCCCCGCATTGGTAAATTGCAGCGAACCATACCCCACCGGATAATTATTCGCCGCCCCCACCCCGGCAACGCCAGTGGCGCCCGTATGAAGCAGATCATTCATTACCTGGCTGACATTGATATACAGCGTCCCAAACCGATCAGCGGGCAGCTTCCCCATCGCAGCCGTAAACGTCGAATCCTGCGCCAGCGTCCCGTTCTTCCCATTCGCGTAATCCACCACCTGCTCCGCCACCGCAACCGTATTGGCAATAATCACCTGATCTTTCACGATCCCCAGCACCAGCGGCACAGCCCTGTTCGCCGGATTCCCAAAACCATTGCCCTGCTGGCTCTCCACCGAATCCACATCGCTCTGGAGCGTTACGCTTTGATAGGTAATCGTCCTGAACTTCACCCCATACTGCCGCTGCTGATTCGTAATGATCTTCTGGATCGCCGCATTCGACGCATTCGTATCATGCGTCGAAATCAAAAACACCGTCTCAAAGATCGTGCGCGTCCCAAACCCCCCTGGCGCGGGCTGCTGCGTGATGTCCACCAGCGAGAAGCTGAAGCTCCGCTTAATCCAGGGCGCGACATCGGTATGGAAATCCAGCCCCGTCATCTGCTCAAAGCCACTCGTATTCGTCGCGCCGGAAAGATCCGCCTCGCTCACGTTATGCGTATTCTGCTCCACCTGCTGCAAGTCGAAGGACGAATAAAAGAGCGTCGTCGCGGGGAGATAGCGCGCCGAGTCCGTAGGACTATACGCAAAGAACGCCGTATACACAAAGTACGCGCTCGCCGACCCCACCACCAGCAGCGCCAGCAGCGCCGCCGTCAGCACACTCACCCGCCTTCTGCCCCTCCGCGCCTGCCTCGTCGCAGCCCCTGTCATGGTCTGCGCATTGATCAGCCCAGCCGCAGCGCCCACAGACCCGGACGGATATGAGCCAGCCTGAGTCGGCGCTTCCCCAAACGTCCCCGTCCCCCGGGGCATCAACCCCGAAGGCCGTGTCTGCTCATTCATCGTCATCTGCTCGCTCAACGTACCTGCGGGCCGTCCACAGCGCGGGCAGAACGTAAATGGCTGTCTATCGCCAAATCCACAGAAACCACAAAACGTCCGGGCTTCCGGCCCAACCGGGCCACTTGATGATGCCATAGAAACCATCCCTCCTTTCGGGAGCATAAGACCGGGCGAGCGGATATGTTACACTGTTCAAGAGTAACACCTTCAACCGCTCAAACATATTTTCAGTGCTTCTCAAGCTCTTCTAAAGAATCTCTTTTACTATACGAGCCAGGACGACTTTTGGTAGCAGGTTGCTCACCCCCATCTGGAGGAGTTTTCATGGAATCCCATGCCGTTCCCTCTCACGCCCACGACGCCGGACCCCTGCGTCACCACGTCATCCCCAGGCCGCGCCATCTGGAAGAATTGCCCGCCTACTTCGTCCCCGACACCGACCTTGAAATGGGCGCCAGCCTGGGCAACACCTGCTGCTGGGTCACAACCAAAGGCAGCGGAGACGTGGAATCCCTCTTCAGCAGACACCTGGGCAAAACTGTCGTTGGCTCCATCTGCCTGCGCTATAGCGGCGTCGGCCATCGCATCATTCGCCCTGGCCGCCACGAAGAAGCCGCCGACCCGCCTGTACCGCCGCCGTCCCTGGCGGCGAATCAATCCGCCAGCCCACAAGCCAGCGACGCCTCCACCACCAACGAAGAAGCAATTCCGCTGCCAGGTATCCCCCCGCAAGCCCAACAATACGCCCTCCACGACGAACCCACCACCGCCTTTATCCATCTGCGCCAGGAAATGGGCGGCCAGTTCGAGATTCACCCCGCCTACCAGCGCCATCTCTATGACCTGTCGGGCAGCCTCAAGGCAGAAGAAACCGTCTTCGTCCCTCACGTCGCCGCGCCAGCCCAGGCCAGGCATCATCCCGATCTGGAAGCCCCCCTGCTCTATCACATCGTCGCTCTCCACAACCACGCCACCCTCACCCGGCGGCTGCGCATCTACGGCTATGCCCGCCTGCGCGGCGCTACCCCTGCCGACATCACCAGCGCCTACGACCCTGATCTCTGCCAGGGCGCGCTCATCGCCAAAAACGCCAGCCAGCCAGATTGGGTGCGCGTCTTCGGCATCTCCGGGCGTACTGTCCACGTCTCCGGCTGGGAAACCACCTTCGACGCCAGCCAGATTTACGAAACCACCCACGTCTTCCCCCTCGACAACGACACCGCCGCCACTGGCGATGTCCTGGGCGCTCTGCAAGTGGATGTAGACCTGGAGCCTGGCGAGCGCGTCGAGTTCGCCTTCATCACCGCCTTTTCATCCCAGGGAGAAGCCGCCGCCCGCCAGACCTTTGACCACGCCTGGAACTACGAGCGCGCCCTGCGCGAAACCACCAGATACTACACCAGGGCCATCGGCGTCACCGAAGTCATGACCCCCGACCCTATCATCAACCAGGGCGTCACCTGGGCCAAAGTCAACATGCTGCGCGTCATGTCCGACTACCCCACCGGCCCCGCCTTCACCAACGACCCCAGCCGCTCCTCTGCCGTCGTGGGCCGCGATGCCGCCTGGTTTGTCTATGGCTGCGATCACCTGCTCCCGGAGTTCTCGCGGCGGCTGCTCGACGCCTTTGCCCAGCGCCAGCAGCCCAGCGGCAAAATCATCGAATACTACCATGCCGTCACCAACGAACAATTCGATGACGGCCTCAACATCAACGACGACACCCCGCTCTTCATCCTCGCCGTCAACCATCACTACCGCGAAACGGGCGACGACGCCTATCTGCGCCAGATGTATCCCGCTGTGCGCCGCGCCGCCCGCTACATCCTCAGCCAGCGCGACACCGAACTGCCCGCAATCCCCGCCGACCAGAAATACGGCCTCGTCGTCTGCACCGCGCGCGGCACAAGCGTCGAAGGCATCTGCGGCTGGCGCAACATCATCGAAGGCTACACCCTCAACGGCGCTGTCACCGAAGTCAACGCCGAATGCGCCGCCGCGCTCCGCGCCGCCGCTCACCTTGGCGCGGAAGTCGGCACGCGCCAGGGCCAGCAAGACGCCAGCGACTTCCGCCAGGCAGCCGAGGCGCTCACCGCCGCCATTAACGTCAACCTGCTCAACCCTGAAACCGGCCTCTACTACCTCACCATTGACCTTGATGGCAACCGCCGCACCGACGTCACCTCCGACGAACTCTTCCCCGTCATCTTTCGCGTCGCCCCCGACGACGTGTCCTATCGCATCATCAGCCGCCTCAACAGCCCCGACTTCTGGACCCCCGCCGGCATTCGCACCGTCAGCCGCGACAGCCCCGACTACGACCCCTACGGGCAATATGGCCTCATGGGCGGCGTCTGGCCCGGCGTGACCTGGTGGTACGCCTTCGCCGCCAAAGCCTACCACCCCGAATTCATGGTGCGCGCCCTGCGCGCCAGCTTCGAGCATTACCTCCGCGACCCCAAGAAAAATAACACCGTCCCCGGCCAGTTCAGCGAATGGATCGATGGTGAATCTCTCGTCAATCGCGGCATGCGCCTCTCCCCCTGGGAACCACCGCGTTTCCTCTGGGCCGCCGTCGAAGGCGTCTGCGGTGTCATGCTCGGCGTCGGCCCCATCCGCCTCAGCCCCCTCCTCCCCCGCGACTGGCACTGGGTCGGCATCCGCCGCCTCTTCTATCATGGCCGCGAACTCGCCTTCTTCGCCGCCCGCCAGCAAGACTTCTTCCACGTCTTTTGCACCGCCGACTGTGAAACCTCCGAAGGCGATACCAAACACGTCTATCACCAGGACATCTCCGAACAGATTTATGCCCTCCACGCCCTCGCCCATCACGTCGCCTTCAAGCGCCCTGGCGAAATCATGGTCTGCCTCGGCTCCGCCTCCCGCCAGACCATGCTCGTTCCGCTTCGCCTCGATTCAGCCCTAGAAGCGGGCAAAACCTATCACACCGAGGTCTACAACAGCGAGCGCAGCGCCTGGGTCGAAGGCGAAACCAGCCGCGCCGAAGACCTCAAAGAACTCGCCGTTGACATCGAAGAAGGCGGCTACCGCCTCCTTCGCTTCCTCGAACGCCCATAGCCGGTTCCACCAATTATCGGGGGTCACTTGTAGCGCCGCCTTCCTGGCGGCCAACGCTGCGCCCTGGCGAGCGTTTGCCCTCCAGGCCAGCGGACCAGCAGGCCAACGCTGGCCGCCAGGATGGCGGCGCTACAAGTACCATGCCTCGCTTGCCAACACCTCATGTTTGCTAGAACCCCATAGCCCACAAGCCTTGACAATCTAGGAAGCCATCGGTATACTCTATCTAGCGTTCGACGAAAACACCCATCGCACCTTAACACAACCCCATACCGTGTGACGCCGCCAGTCACATTCGCTGGCGGCGCCACTCACCCCACTCCTGGTGTCGCCAGGACATGTGGCTGTGGGCATTTTATCACCCGATAGACTCCCAACGGCCACCTCCTGACAGCCCGGAGCGAACAGCATCGCCCGGACCGCGCGCATCAGGAGGTGGCCGCTGCATTTCTCGCGCCGCCTGCGCGAGATCACATCAAGGAGGCAGAGAACATGTCTGGGGATACCCCTGCCCCAAGTTTTTTGGTTGCCCCAAGGGGGGACCATAATGGTCCCCCCTTTATCCAAGGGGGGACCATTATGGTCCCCCCTTTATCCAAGGGGGTGACATAACGTCCTCCCCTTTGGCAAAGGGGGTGACATAACATCACCCCCTTGATAGAAGAGAGGTGTACACACAATGCAAACAAATCTTCCTGGTATCATTTCCGTTCGGATTATGGAGAACGAGCCACCCATTGACGCGCTGCGGCTGCCTGACGGACGTACAGGCGCTACGCTGCGTTCCCTCTGTGCCTTGCTAGACATTGATAAAGGCAGGCAGGTGGCGCGCATTAAGCGTAACCCTGCATTGTCAGAGGCGCTGGTCCTTATCGTCGTGGATACACCAGGCGGACCACAACCGACAGACATCCTGCATACGTGGGCAATTTCTGTCTGGGCTACTGGGCTGCACATTTCCCGACTGCCGGAGGCAAAACGGCCAGTGGCTCTGGTGTTGCAGCGCGAAGCGTTTACTGAGATTGAACGAGCCTTTGCCGAGCGCGAGAACAATGCGAGCGCCCCGCCTCCTCCCGATCCGTCCCCTCTCCCTCAATCGGTGTGGCAGGACGCATATACCTTCATTGACCATCTAAAAGCCTTGTATGAGGAAACACAGAACCAGGTGGCGGTGGTGCAATACGACCAGCAGAGTCAGGCGCTGCGTATCACCGCGCTTGAAGCGGGAAATGCCAGCCCGGCAAAAGGCTTGTCAGGGCAACGACTGGCGTATATCTATCAGCGCGCCGACAAGTTACGCCAGGCCCAGGGCTATCCCATTGCCGACGTACTTGCTGGGCTGGCTGCCCACTTTCGAGTCGCCGACATTTACGATCTCCCTGAAAAGGACTGGCCCGCCGTCCTCGACTGGTTTGCCAGCCTGCTTGAAGAATGATGCTGCCTCCAGATGAAGCCTTCGACCTGCCCGATACCGCCTGGCCTGCCGTCCTCGCCTGGTTCGAGAGCGTCTTTGGCTCCTGAACGCGATCTCCCTGGCATCCTACGTGCAACACCTGTGGTAAGATAGGAATGGCGAGCCAGGGAAGGCCAGAGGCAAAGGAGACCGCTGTTTTATGATGAACACACCATCGGGCGCAAACCCGCCAACAGAGGAGATTCTCAAAGGGACATCTGTCTACGATGTCAACGGAGACAAAATAGGGCATGTCACCCTCTCCACGCTGCGCGACGGCTACTTCGTGGTGGAGCAAGGCCGACTCTTCACCCACGAACTCTTTCTCCCTGGTACGGCCATTCAAGCGCGCAACGCAATGGGAATCACTCTCAGACTCTCGAAAGAGGAATTGAAACAGGAGCAATGGAAACAGCCGCCACGCGAAAGCGCAAGCGGCCCATCGGCCCAGCCCACTGTTCCTCCCAGTACCCCCGCGCCCGGCCCCGTCGTGGCCGAGGGCGAAGTCATCCAGATGCCCCCGCCAGAGAACCCACCCCCTGTCGTAGATCGCTAGGGGCTGGCTGGCGGCGACCCGGATGTACCCCAGGAGGCGGTGAGGCTGTTTCGCCGCCTCCTCGCATCTGGCGGCAAGGCATGAACTGAGGAATGAACGCATGAGTGATCCCATATGGGGAGATGATCGCTACCGCGAGCCGTCAACCTCCACGCGGAGCGGCCCCGGCCCCCAGGAAGGTTTTGGCAACACGCTCAAAGTCTTCATTGGTCTGGCGCTGGCTCTGGCGCTGATCGTCGGCGGGGCCTATCTTCTCATCAAATATCTCCCAGGGTTCGCCCTGCCAACCACATCCCCCGCCGTAACGACCCCTTCCCCAACGCTGCCCACGCCCACCCTCGCGCCAACCTTCGCCCCAACAGCCCAGCCATCTCCCTCGCCAACAGCCCAGCCATCGCCTTCCCCCTCGCCCTCGCCAACAACCCAGCCATCGCCTTCCCCCACACCCTCGCCCACCCCGCAGCCCTCACCCTCTCCCACTCCTCCTGGCTCGTAGCGCCGCCACTGATAGCGCCGCCTTCCAGGCGGCCAACGCCGCGCAAACGGAGCATTTGAGAGCGAGCGCCCGCCTCTGCGTGAATACTCTCTATCCTGGAAATCACCCCGGCGTATACGAAAAATTGCTGAACACAGCAGAGCCGGTATTGCCCTGGAGCGGATCAACAGTAAAACCAATGTTATCAGTGTCGAGGTAGGTCGTGTCATTCACCATATAGGTGGCTCCTCCATTAATCCTGATCTCCAGCATCGTTCCGTTCACAGACACTTTCAAGTGATAAGAAGAAAGATTGAAAAGCTTCGCATCGCTGCCACTGGCGATTTCTTTAGCATTAAAATCCGGGGCGTCATATCGATCAATCTTCCAGGTACCTCCCTGACAAATAAACAACCCATAAGACCCGGAGGAGGTGTCGCGCACGTCAATACCTGCACACGTAAGAAGAGCAAAGCCGGAGGTTGTCAAATTACTGGCATCCGCCTCGATGCTGTAGTTCTGCGGAAATGCATGCCCAGGCCACCTAAAAAACACTTGCCCGTTCTTCCCTTCAACGCGGCTGCTTACCTTCAGCCCACTCGGAGTACAGCTTAGAGCACTATAGTCTTCTTTGAAGGACCAGTCTCCTGAACCGGAATCGCAATCAGGCCCAGGCGTAACGGCAAAGTAAGATTGCTGGTTTTCGGGCGTGGCTGTTGGCGTCTCTTTCGGGGCGCTGGCGCTGGTTGGCTGGAAGGCGCCAGCATTCCCCGGCTGAGGACGCCTGGAGAGAAATAAGATGGACCCCAAAGTCAAGACACTGGAGAAGGTGTCTTGAAGGTGTGTCCCCCCTGTTCTTCAACGGCTACTTCCTGTGAAATACACTTCAGCAGGAGTCTGATAGTCCAATGACTGATGTGGTCGGCGCTGGTTGTA